>NZ_DJGY01000030.1:71920-91000 GCF_002435675.1 Acetobacterium sp. UBA5834
ACAGTTCTCTGAACTGTTCGCCTACACGTTACAAAATCGTTTGTGGAAACTGCACTCAAAGCGATCATTGTTCGATGTTTTTCATTTCACAATTACCAAAATAAGCTTATCAAGGAGGCTTAATAATGAACCGAGAATTTATTAAAAACATGATCCTGGCCAAGCAATATGAACGTGATGCGTTCTTGTCTCTGCTGTCCCCATCGATTGCCCAACATGTTTCGGTGATCGAAAAAGAAGTCAAAGGGATCGTCGTTGACCTGGCCAGGGAATGGGCGCTCGATGTGAGTTCAGCGGTAAGCACGGCTGAACAGGAAAAAACTGCGGGATCGGAGCATGACAAAAAAGTCAGAAAAGTATCTATCGATTAGTATTATTATGTGAAGATAAAAAAAAGGGGGAAGACCATGCGAATTATTTTATATACCGGCAAAGGCGGGGTCGGTAAAACCAGTGTAGCGGCGGCAACGGCGGTTAAACTGGCCAAAGACGGCAAACGCGTTTTGATTATGAGTACCGACCAAGCTCATAGTTTATCCGATTCATTTGGTGTAAAGCTTAAAAACACCCCGGTTAAGATCAGTGAGTTGCTCTGGGGGCTGGAGATTGATGCGATCCTGGAAGGGGAACAAGCCTGGGGAAATATGAAAAACTACATGAAGGAATTGTTGACGGCCCGGGCGCAGGGGGGCATTGAAGCCGAGGAATTACTGGTTTTTCCGGGACTGGAAGAATTGTTTGCATTGTTTAAAATTATCGACATTTACGAGGAAAACCAGTACGACGTGTTGATAGTCGATTGTGCGCCGACCGGCGAGACCCTGTCGCTGCTGAAGTTTCCGGAAATGTTTGGCAATATGATTAAAACTGCACTGCCAATGAAAAAAAAGGCGGTTAAGGTGGCAGGCCCGATGGTTGAAAAGGTTATGAAAATTCCGATGCCGGAGGATAATGTCTTTGATGATGTGGAACAATTAAATGAAAAGCTCTATCAGCTACAGGCGTTGATGACCAATAAGGAAATCCTCAGCATCCGCATCGTCACGACCCCGGAGCGGATTGTCATCAAGGAGGCGAAACGAAATTTTACCTATCTGCATTTATACAATTATACGATCGATGCCGTGATCGTCAACAAAGTCTATCCGGCGCTGGCTCTTGACGGGTATTTCAGTAAATGGATCAGTCTTCAGGAAGAGGGGCTTCAGGAAATTCGCGAGAGTTTTACCCCGGTGCCGGTTTTTACGCTGATGCTACTTGATCGGGAATTGATCGGTGAAGCGATCCTGCATGAAGCTGCACAGCAGATTTTTGGTGAAACCGACCCGGCTGGGATTTTATTTGAAGATACCATTTTTGAAGTAAAAAAAGAAGCTGATGGCTATGCGTTTATTTTAAACCTTCCGTTTGCCCAAAAAACGGATATGAATATGGGCCAGAAAGGCAGTGAACTGATGATTCAAATAAAGAATGAAAAACGCTGTTTTACCTTACCGGACGTCCTTCGCAATAAAACGGTGCAAAGTGCCAGATATGATCAGGGTAAGCTGACGATAAAATTTGCATAAAATAAGAATTGGGTTTACAATGGAAAAAAGCAATTAAAGTGAACAGGAGAACGGCAAACGATGCATAATTTTGTAATTTTAACCATCAATCCGGGCTCAACCTCCACTAAAATCGCAGTTTTTGAAAATGAAACCGAGCTGTTTAGCCAATCGGTTGAACATACCAGTACCGATCTGGAATCCTTTTTAACTGTAAATGAGCAGTTTGAATTCAGAAAAAAGACCGTTCAAAAAATTTTAAGTGCACACCGCTTTGATCTCAATCGATTGACGGCAGTGGTTGGCCGGGGTGGTTTGTTACCACCAATAGATGCTGGCGGTTACCGGATCAATCAGGCCATGAAAGAGTTGATTCTGAGTGGGCAGCTTTCGCCTCATGCCGCCAATCTTGGGGCCCTGCTGGCGGCGGCTATTGCCGATCCGTTGGGGATTCCTGCTTTTATCTATGATGCAGTGTCGTCGGATGAAATGGCAGATGTCGCCCGGCTTACCGGGTTTCCGGAGATTCACAGAAAAAGTCTCTGCCATGTTTTAAACAGCAAAGCAATGGGCCGGAAATATGCCAGCGAAATGGGAACAAGCTATGAAAAGTTAAATCTGATCATCGCCCATCTGGGCGGGGGTATTTCGATCAGCGCACACAAACAGGGACGGATCATCGATGTGATTGCCGATGATAGCGGCCCTTTTTCGCCGGAACGGTCGGGTGGCGTTCCCTTATTGGCCTTGGTGGAGCTGATTTATGAGAAAAACTATCAAAAAGCTGAGCTGTTAAAAAAAATCCGCGGGCTGGGGGGCTTGAAAGCCCATCTGGGGACTGGGGACATCCGGGTCATTGAAAAACGGATTTTGTCCGGCGATCGGCGGGCAAAGCAGGTTTATGAAGCCCAGGCCTATCAGATTGCCAAAGGCATTGGCGAAATGGCTGCTGTGTTAAAAGGCGACATCAATGGGATTATCCTCACCGGCGGGATGGCCTATTCGGAGAAACTCACCTCGATGATCAAGGCATACATTGCCTTTCTGGCTCCGGTTAAATGTCTGCCGGGAGAAAACGAAATGGAAGCCCTGGCTCTGGGTGGACTGCGGCTGTTAAGAGGAGAAGAAGAACCCCGGATATATCGTTGACAAATTGTTCCCAGTGTAAGCTTGGTTTAACTGCTTTTCACAAATTTTTCTTGTTTCTTTCTCTGATGAACGTGATATAATTTTTACAGTTGTGCAAATACGGTAAAATGAGAATTTTACAAAAAAGCAGCTGGTTTTTGCAGTGACCCGAAGCTGTCAAAACCGGCTTGGATTTTTTGTCAGGTCGCTCATAACGATATTTAAAAAGGGGGAGATCAAATGGACCATATGGAAAAACTGAGGGAATATGCCCGCCTGATTGTCCGCACCGGCGCAAACGTGCAGCCGGATCAGTTAGCGGTGATCAATTGTTCGGTTGAGAATTATGAATTTGGCCGAATGATTGTAGCAGAGGCCTATAAAGCTGGAGCCAGAGATGTAATCGTCTTCTGGAATGATGTCAAAACCAGCCGCCTGCGCTATGATCATGTCAGTCTGGAGGTATTGGGTAATATCCCTAACTGGTTGGCCGAATCCCGGAATTATTATGCCGACCAGAAAGCTGCGGTCATTTCCATTGTTGGTCATGATCCCGAAGCCTACAAAGGGGTGGCCAGCGAAAAACTGCAAACCAGCAGCAAGGCCTCGGCCAAGGCCTTCGAACCCTATTATAAAAAAATGATGAACAGTGAATTTCAGTGGTGTGTGGCGGCGGTTCCCGAAGCGAAATGGGCAAAAAAAGTTTTTCCGGAACTTTATGAACAGGAAGCCATCGTAAAACTTTGGGATGCCATCTTTGAGGCGGTACGGATCGGTTCAGGTGATGCCGTTACGGCCTGGCATGACCATAAGGTGATGCTGGCTGAAAAATGTCGAATCCTCAACCAGGCCCATTTTGATGCCCTGCGTTATAAAAATAGTCTCGGAACAGATTTTACCGTCGGTCTTCACAAAGATCACATCTGGGAAGGTGGCGGTGAGTTTACCCCGGATCAGGTTTATTTTTTTGCCAATATGCCGACCGAAGAGATTTTTACTGCTCCGGACTGTTATCGGGCAGAAGGCACGCTGGTTTCCTCGCTACCGCTTTCTTATCAGGGAAACCTGATCGAAAATTTCAGCCTGACCTTTCACGAGGGTCAGGTGATCGACTATCAGGCCGCCAAAGGGGCGGAATATCTCAAGATTCTGATTGAAACCGATGCGGGCGCCCGGCGCCTGGGTGAAGTCGCCCTGGTTCCCTACGATTCACCGATTTCCAATACCGGAATTCTTTTTTATGATACCCTTTTTGATGAAAATGCCGCCTGTCATTTTGCCCTGGGAGAATGCTACCCCACCAATATCCGGGATGGCGGAAAGATGACCAAAGATGAGCTGTTGGCATCCGGGGGCAACCAGTCCGATACCCATGTGGATTTTATGATTGGTACCAAGGATCTGGAAATCACCGGAATTACCGGTGATGGTCAGGAAATCTGCCTTTTTAGCAATGGCAACTGGGCGTAAAGCGCCATCAGAATTTAAGAACGGAGACAGATCATGGATGAAATAGCAAGAGATACAAATTTAGAAAGTATTCATCAGGAGGTTAAAACCATTACCCAAACTTCAGAAGAACTTAAAAGTAACATCAAGAACCTGGAAGAAAGCTCAAAGCTTTCCGTCGAAATATTAAATGAAAACAAGGCCACCATGAACAGTATCTTTAACCTGCTCACCACCATCGCAGAAAAAGACAAAACCATGGAAGATGAGAAAAAGGAAAGTGTCAACAGTGAACTTTTTTCCCTGCTGGAGACCATGGATTTTGATATCAAAAAACTGAGCTGGTTTTCTGAAGAGAATGTCAAGGTCTTTAATACCATTGTCGAACAGGCCAATGAAATTGCCAAACTCAGTGAAGAAAATGCGGCCAGTACCTATGAAATCAATTCGGAAATCAATCATTTTACCCAGGTGTCCAGTAAGCTTCAGGGAAACATTGTCAGAATTGAAGAAAATTCCAGCCAGTCTGTTGAGATGCTTAACGAAAACCGCGCCACCATCAGCAGCATTTCCGATTTGCTACTGGATTTGATTGAGGGGGTTAATCAGGCGTCAGGGATTAACAATGAATTGGACGGTTCATCCAAACAGATCAGCAAGTTTGTCGATTATATCAAGGATATTTCCCGACAAACCAATCTGTTGGCGCTGAATGCCAGTATTGAGGCGGCCCGGGCCGGAGCAGCCGGCAAGGGCTTTTCGGTGGTGGCTGAAGAGATCAAGCGGCTGTCAGACAGCACTGCCACCTTTGCCACTGAAATTGAACAGATTGTCAATCAGGTGATTGTCGAAGTGGATCGCTCCAATACTGCCATTGAACGCTGTACCACCCGCACTAAAGATATTGAAGGGGCGGCCCAGAAATCCGGGGATGTCATCGAAGATATTCAGAAAGTCCTGATTGAGTTGAATCAGTCGATGAATGAGATCAAGGAGATTTCCAGCGTCCAGGTGAATACTTCCCATGGCATTCAGTCATCTGTTGCCAAGGTGTCGGATGCGGTGGATACCACGCATCGGGTGACTACCAATACGATCAGCACGATTGTGACCCAGAAGTCAAAAAATATTGAGTTGCTGAATTATTGCACCAAGCTTTCAGAAATGGCCAGCAATGTACAGAAACTGACGGCTAAAAATAAAAACAAAGATGAAATCATTTTTGGGGTCAATCCCTTTACTTCTCCGGAAAACATCAAAACCATGTACGTACCGATTCTGAATGCAGTTTTCAAAAAGATCGGCTATAAGGTGCGAACCATGATTGTTAAAGACTACGATGCCCTCAGTGAAGGGATGAAGGAAGGGATCATTGATGTGGCCTGGTTTTCGCCCTTTGCCTATGTCAATGCCCATGAGAAAATTGGCATTGAACCATTGGTATCGCCAAAAGTTCATGGGAAAGTATCATACAACGGCTACATTATCACCCGCAAAGACAGCGGCATTACCAGCTTAAGCGGCTTGAGAGGTCGCAGTTTTGCCTATGTCGATGAAGGCAGTGCTTCTGGTTATCTCTATGCCCAGCATAGTATTAAAGCTGAAGGCTTGAATCCCAAGACCATTTTCAGCAAGACGGCCTATCTTGGCAGTCATGATAGTGTCATCAAAGCGGTGCTGTCCCGGGAATATGATGCGGGAGCCACCTACAACGAAGCCATGGAAGAGGCGGAAAAAAGCGGCATCAATCTGGATGAATTTCGGATTATTGCCAAAACCCCGGACATTCCCAAGGATGCCATCGCTGTTAATCCCATATTACCAAAAGAGTTTACTGAGCTGTTGAGACAGGCTTTTGTGGACTATGTCAAGGCGCCCAATATCAAGTCTCCGGTTGAAGGCTTTGTGGAAAGTGATGATGCCAAATACGATGTAATCCGGGAAGTGATGTAGGGTGTTAGAATAACAGATTATGGGGTATAACTTCCTAGAGTAGAATAATGGGAGGTTGATCATGATCGGATTGATTAGTAAAGCACTGGTTCTGGATCATAACAAGATAACCGCCGAAAAAACCGGCGGTTATTTTTTTAAACAGAGCGGGTAAAATTATTTAAAACAGTGTCAAAATGACAAAAACCGACTGCAGGAGGAGAGAATGGAGAAAGTAACGGATATTAGAAACAAATATGCCCAGGAAATCACAGAGATTCTTTTTTTATTAAAGGAAGTGGGAAGCGGACGAATCTATGGCTTTCCCGGCAACTGTACTCCGGGAGATGACGAATTAAAGACCAACGTCGATACCCTCACCGAAAAATTCAATGATTTGCTTGATAAGATTGAGTATGGAAAGGATTTCGGAACGGGGGAGTAAACGGATTTAGATCCGACTAAATGAGGAGCGAAGCGAAGATGAAAAATAGTCTCAAAAAATTACTGTCATTACTGCTGACCAGCTTAATGCTGACGGTTTTGATCCCGGGTAGCGGCTGGGCAGAAGAAGAAATTACCGAGCCGGGTATGGCTTCATTAAATCCGGCGTTTGTTCAATACCAGGAGGATGTTAATGCGGGAACCCTCAACACATCAATCATTGATGGTCACGGTCGGGGTTATATCCCCCCACCACTAAAACGTTATGAAGGAATGGCTGATACAGAGATTACTTCGGCACAAACCCTGCCAGCCGCCTTTGACCTACGAGAGACGGGCCGGATTACAGCGGTTCGCAGTCAGGGCGATTATGGCAGTTGCTGGGCTTTTGCCAGCCTGGCTTCGTTGGAATCCTATATAAAAAAAGATACAACCGTTGATTTTTCTGAAAATAATCTGATGTGGAACAGCGGCTTTGACGGAAGCCCGGATGATGGGGGGAATTATTCCATGGCCACCGCCTATCTGGCCCGCTGGAGTGGCCCGGTCAATGAAAGCAGTGACCCCTACGATACCCCGAAAAAAACCGGATTATCTCCGGTTTATCATGTTCAGGAAGTGAAATCGATTCCCGAACTGCCATCGGCGATCAAGCAGGCACTGATGGATGGCGGGGTGCTTTATACTTCGATGTATTCAGTACCTCTGGATGGAGAAGAGTATTACAACCCGGACACCTTTGCCTTTTATTACGATGGTACGGAAGAACCTGATCACGATGTGGCAATTGTTGGTTGGGATGACAATTACAGCCGGGATAATTTCAGTAAAAAACCGGAAGCTGATGGGGCCTGGATTATCCGTAACAGCTGGGGCGCGGATTGGGGAGATGGCGGTTATTTCTATATGTCCTATTATGATACCTATGCTGGCAGCAATGTGACCGCTTTTCATAATGCCGAAGCGACCAATAATTATAGCGCTATTTATCAGTATGATCCACTGGGTAACATCTCAGCCATGGGTTACACGGACGGAGACAACACTGCCTGGGGTGCCAATATCTTTACGGCAACAGCCAGCGACAATCTGATGGCTGTGAGTACCTATGCCTTAACCCCCGGAACGTCAGCTGAGATCAAGGTTTATACGGATGTGAATGATGGCAAGCCAAACAGTGGTACCTTACGAACCACGCAGACGGAAACCTTTGCCCGGGGCGGTTATTATACAATTGATCTGGACAATCCGGTGGGATTGGTCGCTGGACAAAAGTTTGCGGTGGTTGTTAAATACAGAACCCCGGGAACGAACGATTCAGTACCGGTAGAAAGCCGATTTGAAAACTACAGCAGCGCTGTGACGGCCAACCCCGGAGAAAGCTTTACCAGTAATACCGGAACTGGCGGTTGGTATGATACGTCTAAAAAAAGCCTCAGTAATGTGTGTATCAAAGCCTTTACGCAAAGCCGGGATACCTTTGCAAATTGTCTTTATCGCACCCATGTGCAAGATCAGGGATGGCAGAACTGGCAGAGCAATGGTGGAGTCAGCGGTACCTCAGGAGAATCCTTGCGATTGGAAGGTATTGAAATAAAAATGGACACCAGGGGCTATGATCTGGGGATTGAATACGCTACCCACGTCCAGAATCAGGGCTGGCAGGAGCTAAAAAGCAATGGCGTCATGAGTGGTACCGAAGGTCAGTCGCTGCGGCTGGAAGCCATTAAGATTCAGTTAACCGGGGCTGATGCGACGCAGTTTGACGTCTATTACCGGGTTCATGCCCAGAATGTCGGTTGGATGGATTGGGCAAGTAATGGTGGGGAAGCTGGCACGGCGGGCTTTGGTTACCGGTTGGAAGCCATTGAAATTCAGGTGCTGCCAAAGGGGTCACCGGCACCGGGATTGACTGGTCAACCCTTTCTTGAAAATAAGTAACAAAAAAATCCGGAGTATTATCTTGACAAAGATAATACTCCGGGGTAAAATAAAACAGTTATGAGGGAGTAATTTGCGCAATTTGCGTGATAAGTCAACATGCATGGTAGTAATACCTGGCTTATCTTAATGAGTGAGACTCATGTACAGTTTTTCTGTACTTGGGTTTATTTTTTCCAGGTGCAGAGGCATCTGGTTTTTTTATTTTTTGGATAACCAGGTGTAGATTTTTGAAGGAGGTTTGAATGAAAACGTATTTGCAGACGGCAGAAGAAGTGTTGGAGGATTTAAACTCCAGCAGTGAGGGCCTCTCCCAGGCCGAGGCCAGCAAGCGGCTGGAAACGAATGGGAAAAACAAGTTGGATGAAGCCAAAAAAGATTCATTGGTGGTACGGCTTTTTAATCAGTTAAAAGATCCGATGATTGTGATCCTGATTGCTGCTGCCGTTATTTCGGGCATCACGGCAGCTTATTCCGGCGAATCCTTTGCTGATGTGATCATCATTATGGCGGTGGTGATCATTAATTCAGTACTGGGTGTGTATCAGGAAAGTAAGGCGGAAAAGGCCATCGAGGCGCTTCAGGCGATTTCAGCAGCCACTTCCCGGGTCAGGCGGGATGGTAAGATCTGTGAAATTAAAAGTGAAGATCTGGTCGTTGGGGATGTAATATTACTGGAAGCCGGAGATGCGGTGCCAGCTGACGCCAGATTATTGGAAAGTGCCAGTTTAAAAATTGAAGAAGCGGCTCTTACCGGAGAGAGTGTTCCGGTGGGGAAGGTAGTTTGCGCACTGAATCTGGGTGATCAAAAAGATATTTCGCTGGGTGACCGCAAAAACATGGTGTATATGGGCAGTGCCGTGGTTTATGGCCGGGGTTTAGCAACCGTAGTCGCCACCGGGATGCAAACGGAAATGGGAAAGATCGCTGATGCCATTACCCAGGCCAAAGAAAATGCCACACCACTACAAATTAAACTGAATCAATTAAGCAAGGTGCTAAGCTGGTTAGTATTGGGAATTTGTGTCTTTATCTTTGCCTTAAGTCTGGTACGTTTGTACCTGGGCGACGGCATTACCGGGATCGGTGTTCTGGATACCTTTATGGTGGCGGTATCGCTGGCGGTTGCTGCCATTCCCGAGGGGCTGGCGGCGGTGGTCACGATTGTGCTCTCCCTGGGGGTGACCAATATGGCCAAAGAGAAGGCGGTCATTCGTAAACTCACTGCCGTCGAAACCCTGGGCTGTACCCAGGTAATCTGTTCGGATAAAACGGGAACCCTGACCCAAAACAAGATGACGGTGGTAGATCACTTCGGTTTTGATGAGCATTTGCTGGGAAGAACGATGGCCCTGTGTAACGACGCCCATTTAAATGAAGCCAACAAAGCCGAAGGTGAGCCCACCGAGGCGGCGCTGGTTAATTATGCTTTTTCACTGGGACTAAATAAGCGAGCGATTGAAGAACAAACGCCCCGGGTGGGCGAGGCACCCTTTGACTCCGGCCGTAAGCTGATGAGTACCATTCATCAAATGGCAGATGGCAGCTTGACCCAGTATGTAAAGGGGGCTCCCGATGTACTGATCTCCCGTTGTACCACCTATTGGGATGGTAATGCGGAGTTACCGCTGACCGATGCTATTTGCGAAGAAATCAGACAAGCCAATAAAAGTCTGGCGGACCAGGCTCTGCGGGTGCTGGCTGGAGCCTTCCGGAACTGGAAGACCATGCCGACCGATCAGTCACCGAATTTTCTGGAGCAGGAGCTGTGTTTTGTTGGTTTAACCGGAATGATTGACCCAATCCGGCCAGAAGTAAAAGATGCCATTGCCCAGTGTAAGTCGGCCGGAATCCGAGCGGTCATGATCACGGGTGATCACCGTGATACGGCGATTGCGATTGCCAAACAATTGGGGATCATCACTGATTCCAAAGAAGCCATCACCGGAGCCCAGCTGGATGAAATCAGCGAAGACCAGCTGCAAAAAGAAATTGGCCATTACGCAGTTTATGCCCGGGTTCAACCGGAACACAAGGTAAGGATTGTCAAAGCCTGGCAGAAGCAGGGGATGATTGTCGCTATGACTGGTGACGGCGTCAACGATGCGCCATCCATTAAAACGGCTGATATCGGAGTAGGAATGGGGATCACAGGCACCGATGTGACCAAAAATGTGGCCGATATGGTACTGGCAGACGATAATTTTGCCACAATTGTCAATGCCGTTGAGGAAGGGCGGCGGATCTACGATAATATCCGTAAAGCTATTCAATTTTTGCTGTCTTCTAATTTATCGGAAGTTATCGCCATTTTTGTGGCGACTCTGTTGGGTTTCACGATTCTCAAGCCAGTGCATTTACTGTGGATCAACCTGATTACAGATTCCTTTCCAGCCATCGCTTTGGGCGTTGAAGGAGAAGAAGCCGATACTATGAAGCATCCGCCCCGGGAATCTCGGGAAGGTGTTTTTTCCCGGGGACTGGGAGTCGATGTGATCTGGCAAGGCGGCATGGTGGCCGTGGTGACCATCGTCGCCTATTTTGTCGGGCATTATATCGAAGCCGGAGTCTGGGAAATTGCCGAAAGTGCTGATGGTATGACCATGGCCTTTTTGACCCTGTCGATGGCAGAGATGTTCCATTCGCTGAATATGCGTAGCCGTCGCCAGTCGATCTTTAAGATGCAGCACCAGAATAAATTCTTGTTTTTGGCCATGGCGGTTTCGCTGGTATTGACCACGGCAGTTATTTATATTCCCAGCATTGCCACAGCATTTGAGTTTGAACCCATCAGTCTAATGGAATACTTTGTAGCTATGGCTCTTGCTGTAGTGGTGATTCCAATTGTTGAAATAGTAAAATATTTTCAGAGAAAACTGGGGATCTAATCGTTTCATATTATTGCCGTCAGTCTATGGGCATCTGCAAATTTTATTGCAGGTGCCCTTTTTCGGTTAACTATATTTTTTATAAGTGGCATAAATATTTGATGATGGGGTATGAATAGGTATAGAATCAGAAATTAATAACCGATTATCAGAGAAGGAGAAAAAAGATGAAGATTGGTCCCTACATTAATTTTCCGGGTAATTGTCGTGAAGCGGTGATGTTCTATGCGGAAGTATTTAAGACAGCGGAACCGGAGATCATGACCTTTGGCGAAATGCAGGTAGATCCGAACTTTCCGATGACGGATAACATCAGAGACCTGGTTGCCAATGCCCAAATGGATATCAGAGGAAACATGATTATGTTTTCGGATGTACCGCCAGGCATGTCTTTTATTAAAGGGAATAACATTACCTTGATCATCACAGACCATGATGTGGAAGAAATCAAACGACTGTTTGGTCTATTGAGCAAGGGCGGGTCGGTGGAGATGTTACTGCAGGAAACCTTCTGGAGTAAAGCCTATGGATCTTTAACTGATAAGTTTGGCATCGGATGGCAATTTTCTGCCGAATAAATCAGCATAAAATTAAAATTTCTTAAAATCGAATAAAGTGACATAATTAACGGCATAATAAGGGAGGACGTTTTAGATGAAGAAGTCATTGGTTATGCTATTATTTATTCTGGGATGTTTGTTGATTGTTATTATGGTGTATCTGTATCGGGCGAATTCGTCATCTTATCAGGGTAGCACTGGCTCAGAAAGTGAAATGCAGCAGGAAAACTTTGATATCTTTGATGAAACAATCTGGGCAGTATCTGATAAAAATCTAGGGAGAACCTGGCTGAATCCCCAAAATATTGAGATCAATGATGGTTTTCTGAAGATCAGAATGCCAGCCAATAGTCTGGAGGGGGGAGAATTGGTTAAACGGCAAGCCGTGACCTACGGCAGCTACGAAACCCGGATGAAATTGCCGGTGGCACCTTCATCGATTACGGGTTTCTTTCTTTACGCCCCGCCGGATTATTTTTATGAAATTGACATTGAAATACACAATACTAAAGAAGGAAAGCTGCTTCTGACCACCTACGCTGATGGCGAAGTCCAGAATGAATATGTGGGAGCGTTGGGTTTTGATCCCACTGCCGCTTTTCATAATTACCGTTTTGACTATACCGAAGATCAGCTGGCTTTTTATGTGGACAACAAGTTTATTCTGTCATGGCAGGACGGATTCCCGGTGGGACAACCGATGCAGCTGATGGTCAATACCTGGTACCCCAATTGGCTGGCAGGAACTCCAGTTCCGGATGATCAGGTATTATTGGTTGATTGGATTCGATATTAGTTAGAAAAAATAAAATTAATTAGAATGACTATTTCCAGAATAGGTATAATACCATCGACAGTGAAAAACCAGATTAATTTATGTGCCAAAGAACGATGAGGGCAATCTTATTCAGTAAAAAATAATCTTCGTTAAAAGTATGATTGTAATTGGATTATTCTTAAATTAATCTTTAAATAATAGCGATTCCAGATTATGGTTAATAAAGAAGAAATGTAAGAAAGAATTATTCGCCTTGATTATATCATCTAAAAAGCCTGTAATATGCTATTTCGAATCGTAGACATATTATAAAATGTTAAAGATGGAATTTTTTTGATATATTCAGCTTATTTTTAAAATAAAATCTATTGCAAAAACATCGCGATTGTGAAATAATGCTCTTAACAAAAGAAAAGGCAAATTCAATGAAAGTTGAAGACGCAAAACCACGGGCCTAATGTCTTAAGACGATGGTAGCCGGGTTACCGGAAAATATTGAACTCAAACTTCTGTTTCGGTAATGCGTGATAGAAGTTTTTCTATTTTAAAGGAGGTCTTGATATTCATAAAACAATACGATAATGGCAAACCCAACGAAAGTTGGAGACGCAAAACCACGGACCTAATGTTGCAAGACGAAGGTGGCCGGGTTACCGAAAGAATATTGAGTATTCGCTTCATTTTCAGTTGAAAATTGAAGCTTTTCTATTAAAATGGAGGAACCTATCATGAAAAAATCGAAAATTATGGCTGTAATCGCAGGCTTATTTCTGACTTGTGCCTTGGCACTACCAGTTCAGTCTGTCAGTGCTGCCGATTTATATGCAAATTACGGTGAATTGTCGGCTGTGAAGGTTCAGGGAACTGATTATAAAATCGCATCTCGGAATACTACTTCTGATCTGGCAATTGTTGCGATCCACGGTGGAATGATTGAACCTGGAACCAGTGAATTAGCCGATGCCATTGCCGGCTCTAATTATAAATTCTATGGATTTTATGGTATAATGAAAAGTGATAATTTTTCTTTGCACATCACTTCAACAAATTTTGATGAACCAATTGCTCGTTCTTTAGTACAAAGCAGTAAAAAAACCCTTAGTGTTCATGGATATTCAAGTTCAGAAAAACTGACCTATGTCAGTGGTCTTGATACAACGATGGTTAACAAAGTTAAGGAAAGCTTAACAGCTGCTGGCTATCAGGTCGCAGATCCTCCAGGATATCTTGCGGGCACAAGTCAAGCAAATATTGCCAATGACAATTTGAACCATGCTGGTGTTCAGATTGAATTATCCACAGGATTAAGAGCAACTTTCTTTTCAGCTTTGACATCAAAAGGTCTTCAGTCAAAAACACCTGAATTTAGCAAATACGTCAATGCGATCAAAGCTGGGCTGGTATAAGTTTTAACTTCTACAAATAAAAAGATGGCTTCCGTTTATAGGAAACCATCTTTTTTAATGCTTAATTTCTTTCATGGCAATTTTACAAAAAGAATGGGTGCATCCCTCGAGGCCATGATCAATAAACTTGAGTTCATCGGCCAGTACATAGTTATAATGCAGTCTTTTACGTCCATTAGGACAAAGATCATCGGGTACCCCCATGAAAAATTCAAGATTTGAAACATTGGGATCTTTATCCATACAGGGTTTACAAATATTCGCCTGGCAGAATTCATAAAAATCATCAAAATCAGATAGATCCCATTGAAGAACCACCGCAAAAGAAGGGCGGGGCGTATTACGGATATAAATCCCTTCATCGGTATGAGGATTAAAGTCATAATAATCGAGCTCGTCATCCTTGTTCTTCATCTGTTGATAGGCAGCTCGTAACAGTCCATAAATTCTCTGGGCTTCGGCATCAATTTTACAATTATCCTTTTCCGTTTCATCTTTACCTAGAATTAACTTATTAATTTTTGATAGCATTGATTGTAGTTTAGAATCATCTTTCATCAAATTTCCTCCTTAGTTTAGTTAGGTTTATTTAAGGGTGTGAAACAGCAGTAATGCTCTTTGGGGGATTCTGATTCTTTCAGTTTCGATTCCATAGCCAGGAGGCATTCCGTCGATCATCAGCGCCACCGAGTATTTTATTATTCAGATAATCAACATAAAGTGAATTCACCCCGCCATAAAACAGGGGATTGTCATATCTGATAACAGAATAACCCATTTCGCGGAGCTGCTCCTCGGTTGCGGTGGTTAAATAATTGTCTTCCACGTAAACTGAATTCTGATCATTGAAAAAACGAGGTGCATCAATTGCTTCCTGTAAAGATTGGTCATATTTGAAAAAACGCTCAAGCACCTCAGTTATCATCAAAGGAATCCGTTTACCCCCGGGACTGCCGATGCCCATAACGGGTTTTCCGTGTTTTGCTAAAATCGTTGGTGAAATATAAGACCGGGGTCTTTTTCCGGCTTCGGCTTTATTCAAAGATGAAGCATTGGTAGAAAAGTTTTCCATGTGTGCATTCATAAAAAAGCCGTCGACATTTTTGCCAGTGCCAAACCAGTAGGTTAAGGTATTGGTTACAGAAACCATCATCCCGTTTTGATCGCAAATGACAAAATGGGTCGTATTTTCCTCTCCGTTGCTTTCTGCAAGGCTATCCACCGTTATTGTTTGCGTTAGGTTGACAATCGGCGTGATTTTTCCAGCTAATTGGGAAATATGATCTGCCGATGTCAATTCGGTACTATCGACATTATAAAAATTTGGATCAAGGACATTCTGATATCGATCATTATAACTGACCTGGGTTATCTCCGATAAGAGCGTGATGTATTCCGGAGAATCGACCGGATATTTGCTTAATTCAAGTTTTTCTGAAAGCGCCAGCATTTGAATCAGCGTAACACCGCCGGAAGAAGGTGCTGAAGAAAAGACCTCATATCCATCAAAAGACCCCATAGCGGGTATTCGTTTTTCAACCTGGTAGGATGACAGATCCTGCAACGTTACACCGCTGTTGCTTTTGGCGATTTGATTGGCAATCTCTCCCTGATAAAAGTCGTCTGAACCATTTGTCTTGATTGTTTCCAGCGTTTCCGCCAAGGCTGGTTGTTTAAGCTGATCACCTGCTGAGATTGGAGATCCACCCGGAAAAAAAACGTCACGCACAGCAGGGTCAATTTTAGCTTGGGAATTCGTGATCATTCTTACAAGTAGGGGGGTAACTACAGCACCTTCTTTAGCCAGCTTTATGGATGGATCAAGCAGATCAGCCATCGACAATTTTCCAAAATCCTGATGAACTGCTGCCATCCCCTTGACAAAACCGGGAACAGCGATTGAACCAGAGGTATTTACCGGGGATGACCCCATATAATCGTAGACGATCGGATCAGTTCCATCAGCAGGATAAACCAGCATAATGCCACCGCCTCCAATACCTGAGGCAAACGGCGAAATAACCCCTAAAGCATAGGAAACGGCAATCGCCGCATCCACCGCACTGCCGCCTTGTTCAAGAATCTTCATACCAATCTCTGTTGCCTCGATATTGTCCGATACAACGCCATAACCAGGACTTCCTTGGCTGTTTGTACCAAGATAAGCATTCATGTTTTGGTCATGATTTGTTTTGTTGCTATTATTAAGCAGGAGCATCAGTCCCCCAAAAAGAATACAGGCGGTTGCCAGGGTAAGAACAGCAATTTTTGTGAGATGTTTATTTGCTTTCAAGCGATCAGTTCCATCCTATCTGATTATGAAATATAAAGTGGGGTCTTCTTAGTGAAGTGTAAAACTGAGAACCCCATTGGTTTCAGTTGTTGTAATGGTATCAGGCAGTTCGCGGGTAAGCACGTCGAAGATGTTATGTCGATTAAGGACTTCGGTTAAATTGACGGCGGGATGAGGTCGGCCATAAGTCAAACTCAAGGGAATAATGCTCATAGTGATCGAGGAAAAATTAGCATCAGTGGTATATTGAATAATGGCACTGTCTTGTGTACTTGCATAAACCTCACCATGCAAAAAATTACCTAAACTATACATGATTACCGTATCCTGATAGATTTCAATCGGTTGAAGAACCCTGGTGTTATGACCAACAATAAAATCAGCCCCAGCATCACTCAGGGCTTTGGCAATGCTACGTTGGCTGTCACTGACTTTGGTGGTGTATTTTTCGTACCAATTAATATGGACAACGACGATATCGGCATTTAATTTAGCCTCTTTAATCCATTTCAAATCGTCAACAAATCTGGCTTCTGAAGTTCCGAGTGTAGCTACGGTTACATCGTTGATCTGTTGATAAACGACATTGTCTTCACCAATGGAGCGGGTACCCACATAGGGTAGGTCATTTTTTTCCAGAATGGTTGTTTCGGCTGCGGTTTCATCATAAACGTCAACAACCGAGAAATGAGAATCAGCTAATAATTTAGCTTCGGTTTCAGTAAAGGTACCTATCACATTACCTGTCACATAATCAGATGTTTCTAAATAACGGATGACATCCTGGGTGATTTTGGTAGTTCCATTGTCGTTAATGTATTTTTCATAGTAGTCATTAAAGTTAAGATCACCAGTAAAGCTAGCCGTAAATGTGCCGGTTTGAGTCACCACTTCAGGTTTTCCCTGAACCAGAACCTGATCCATAGCCGGTATAAGAATTAGTAAAAACAGCAGGATGGCGGTTGCGATCAGGGTATGCGGTGTTGTTCTTTTTTTGTATTTTTTGGTAAAACGAAGGACTTTCATCTTAAAAGTTAACTTTTTATCCATATCGGCTACCCTAGTTATACAAAAATAGCATTATAGCCAAATAAAAGTAAAAAAGTTGCCGTACTGACGATCACTGTACTGATCATGGTGTGCGCAAAGCCTTGTCGATCAATGCAATTGGCAATGATGCCGGGGACAATAACGCCAATTCCGGTAATTGCAAAAAATTCATAGGGCAGATAGGGAACCATAATGCCGAGCAGGGCCGTAATAATTACCGCAACCGTGATCATCGCCAAAAATTTTCGGCGGCCGTACAGGATTACCAGGCGGGCAACACCATGGGTTACGATTAAATAAGACAGGCAGCTGATCAACAGCATAATCAAAATGGTATAGGGGTGATTAAACATTAGGGCTATATATCCGGCCACCACTAAACCAGCTGGCAGAATTCCGGTTGCTTCGGTATAGATCAAACTGATCATAGCACCGATGATAATGGCAGTATACAATTCGGTTCCGTACATTTTATCTTCTCCCTTGTTTGATTTATTTTGTGACTAATTCAGGTTCAATATTTAATAAAGCTTCAATGAATTCCTCGGCGGTGCCATGAATATTGCCAACCCCGAAGATGACTTTACCGGCAAGCTTGGTTTCAAGATCTTTATATATATCAAATCCATTTGCAGTTTTGGCATCATAAAATTCATCGGTTTGAATTTTTCCTGCATTATATTCATCCAGAATCGGCTTCGTGCTGGAACCCATACAGATAAAAAGATTGCTGGGTAAATATGGGAAAACATCCTGAGCAAACTGCATCGATCGGTCAACACGATCCGAACGACAATTCATGACAACGGCTGAGTTATTACAGGGATAGCCCAACTCATCGGTTCGTTGCCAGATTGCCAGTGTTGAAGTCGCATCATTGGCGGCAAAGGCATTCACAAAATAGGTTGTTTGGCCATTGATCGACAAGGTATGGATACGCAAGGCCCCGGGATCGGGGTTTGCTTTTAACATCCCCCTCCAGGCTTTTTTTTCGTCAATATTCATGGCTTCAGCAGTAGCCAGCGCCAAGGCGACATTTTCCGGAAATACGATGTAACCAAACTGACGCATTTGTTCCTCGGTGATTTGCGAAGAATCGGCGACAAATACCTCAGTATCTCGAGCTTTAGCAATATCTGTAAAATACTGCTGATAGGGTCCGGTGGCAATGACCAACTTACCATGATAAGGAATGGTAGCCGTGAATGCTTCAGCAATGTTGTCCAGGGTAGGGCCCATCACATCCATATGATCTTCAAGCACATTGACGATCACGCCAACTTGGGCCTGGACCATCTGCTTTTGAAAAATAATTTGATAATCCGGATTTACGGCCATGCATTCACTGACCAGCGCATTCGCCCCCAGATTAGCGACCTTGGCGACAACCCGACGCTGTTCTCCGATATTTGGGCCTTCCGGTCGTCTTTTGATGGGAGTTTCCTCAGGCGAGTTCCAATACATCATTCGCGCTGCGGTTCCGGTTGTTTTGCCGATTACCTGATATTCAGCCTCCGCTAAAACGCCGGTAATCAGTCGGGTAACGGTTGATTTTCCACGGATTCCGTTAACATTAATGCGAAGCGGAATCGCTTCGACATTTTTTTGATGGGTTGCTTTTTCACGAATTCCAAGAATTAATAACTCAACTTTCCCAGCTCTAA
>NZ_DJGY01000037.1:0-8924 GCF_002435675.1 Acetobacterium sp. UBA5834
TGAACTATTATTGACAATTCCATAACAACCCACAAATAACTTTCAAGTCAGAGACGTTCATCACGCTTTCTATTATTGCATGGACTTATCTCATGCACGCGTATTATCGTGGTGAAGGAATTGAGTATCGCTATTTTAAGAAAAAGGGAAAAAGGAAGCAATTTGATAAGACACACCGAGGCGCAGATAAATATTGGGAACTTGAGAAATGTCTCGATTTCAAGGATTGTCCGCTTGATATCGGAACAAAAAACAATCTCAAGTTTCTGATTGGCATCCGGCATGAGATTGAACACCAGATGACAAATCAAATTGACGACTTCCTTAGCGCCAAGCTTCAAGCCAGTGCTATAAACTATGATTTCTACATTATAAAATTTTTCGGGAGTAAATATTCTGTTTCAAAGGATTTAGCGATTTCAATACAGTTTTCAGAAATAACTCCCACTCAGCGAAAGCAGCTGCTGTCAACTGAAAAGCTAACGAGCAATGTTAGAAATTACATTTCAGAATTTGAAGATTCCTTGACTGATTTTGAACTGAAAAACAACCGGTATGCCTACCGCGTACTCTATACCCCTATTAACGCTAACCGTAAAGGTCAAGCAGATAGAGTCATAGAATTCGTTAAACCAGATTCCTCAATGGCAAGTGAAATCGAGCGTGTATTGATAAAAGAAACGGAACGAACTAAGTTTCTCCCAGGTGAGATTGTTAAACAACTGCAAGATGAGGGCTACACAAAATTTCGAATGGCGTCACATACTGATTTGTGGAAATCCAATGATGCTAAAAATTCAAGTAAAGGGTATGGAGCTCAAGTCAGCAAACAATGGTACTGGGACACACAGTGGTTAGAATTTGTACGTCAACACTGCAAGAACGCTGGAGAGCAATACAAATAGTAATTTTGCTCACGGTAACGAGCGAAATGTGTAAAATGATATTTTTGTATTGCCTACGAAGATAAGTCTGAAACATCTTAAGTATTAAGCTCACCTAGTTTTGATCATAGCAAACAAACCATCAAGTGATGGTTGAAAAAAAGTATTAGTTGAATGATCAGGTGTCAGTGAAAGCTCCGAAAAAGTCGGCTTTGAAAAAAATAATATGAATTATTTACAAAACTACCGCAAAATTATTCGATTCTCGCAAGAAAAAGCATATTAATCGGGCTTTTAGGCATAATCTGATCAATACATTTGACGTATTCTGCAAGCTGAGTAAGCAACATTTCACGTTTTCTTGTATCCTTTAGTTTTTCGGAGGTTTCCCAGTTAGGATCTTTTTATTTGATGAGTTTATTTATTATTTTAGATTTTAAAACATTTAATAAACGGTTCTTTATGGAAGAATTGCGAACGTCTGGACAGGGTGGTGGATCACATCTGAAATACTCAAGTATAGTCTTCTAAAATTTTTTTAATAGCCGTAATGAACCCAGGTTTGAATATACGGATACCATTTTTTTCCACCCGGCCACGTTCGTCTGTGGTCCAATCTTGACTTTTCATAAGTTCATCAGAAATAGCATGCCTTAATGCTTCTATTTCAGTGTTAGTGAGCTTGCGGGATGGAAATGCAATCGATTCATTTGAGTCTCCGCTTGAGGAGGGTCCATTTAATCCTGGTTTATATAAAGTCACTTCTGCTATCTTAAGTATATGATTTTCATTCCGCAAACTGCGATTTTCTCTTAAGATCATTCCGACATAAGCCTTGGTCGTTGGATCAGAAATGCCGTTTAAAATTTCATCATCAGTATTAGAAAAAACTTCTGCTTTCTTGTTTTTCTTAATTGATCCATTTGTAAATTGTGCCCAATTTTTTATTAAAGCTCTATAATCCGAAGCTGCTTTATTGCGTAGTGATTGTTCACTAGGTCCACCTTTATCGGCAAGAAGAGTTGCTATTTTTGCAATTGAAAAGTCAGTGTTTCCATGTTCAGCTTGTTCTTTGCAGACGGAATTAATCAATTCAAGTGTGCTTTTTTTACGAGTTGAAGCATCTTTGCAAAGCGCTTCCAAAAATTCATCGGGATGTGCAATCATATGGTTTCAGCCTCCTTGAATATTGTGTTTGTTTTTTCGGAATCGGGAAGTAGCTTGATATTCGATTGATCTAAAATGAGGGTATTGTTTTCTAATTTTACAGATTTGATTTCTTCGTCAAACTCAAGAACCATTCCTATTTCTTCAAGCTTTTTTCGTCCTACAGCGAAAGGAATAGCATCTTTTAAGCTTCCAGATCGATTCATTATTAATCTCATCCATTGATTTCCTGCTAAGAGTTGTTCTTTTTCAGTCAACAAGAACATTATAGGTTTTTTATCATTCATCGCAAGTGTTGAATCAATAATTTGCGATCTTTGTAATATCGCTTTGCTTGCATCGGTTGATGGAAATATTTCAGCTCCATTGCAGATTGTTTGGATTTGTTCCAATGCATCATCTGCATTGGTTAATGATAGCTGGAGATCTTCTAATGTTCCTGAAGTAATCAATTGAAGGTTTTCTTCTTGAGTGCTTTTTTCTATTATCGACATGCATTTTGCAATCAAGTAGAAAGTTCCATTGTAGTCATTTGCCAATTTATCATTCTTCTGAATTTCCAGAGAATGCAAGTTTTCCAGTTGTAGTAATTTTGCTTGTTTTGTAAATAAGTGACCATTATTATCACAGTCATACTTGAAATCTTCAAGGGCATGGATTTCTTTTTCAAAACTAATGATTTTTTTTCCTGCTTCGCTCATATTATAGCTTAATACGTTGAAATGATGAATCAGTCCCGGTAAAAAGGCTGGGCTAGTGATAAACCAACGACAACGGACACAATTTTGTTCCGGATATCCGGGGACTGGTCCATAGTAGGTTGTACCAGTATCGTCATTATCATAAACACCTCCGCTGTCACAGCCAAAATTTGATTTAGGGCAAATGCCTAAGTCGCCTTTTATTATACTTGCACCAGATCCTTGAGAATTGATTACTGCTTGATAGGCAATTAGATCGTTGCTCGCACTTGAAGTTTCTAGCTGATTATATTGGGCATCCCGCAAAAATCGTCTAAACGATTCTTTGTCATTTTCAAGAATATTGTTTTCAGCTTCGGTCATTTTATCTGTTACATATGAGATACCTGCTTTTGTGTAATATAGAGTCATAATAAGTCGTGCATGACCGGCTATGGCTTTGCTTAGAATCGGCATTGGAACACCACCCTCCAAAGCATATGCAGTAATTAAAGAAACTCTTAAAGCATGTAAAGGATAAAATGTTTGCGTATCATTTCCTTGACTACTAGACTGATAAACAAACTTTATTTCTTTTTCTTCATTAGATTCACTATTTTTATTTATTTCATTTTCAAGTTCGATTAACAATTTAAGCCATAAGGTTTTAATGACTGATTCGGTCATGGGTAAATGTTCTTCGTTAACTGATTTAATATTTCTAAAAAGGAAAGCTGTTTCTCCCATTTGTTTCAGAACTCTAGTGGCTTTTACTCCGCCTAAATGCTTTCGCTTTAGTTCTGTCCAAGATGCAAGTTTATTTAATGGATTATATTTTTGCTGCCAATTGCGAAGTTTTGCAAGCCAATACAATGCTTCTTCATTTTGCCAAGGGATTTCGTATCCTTTTTGATCTGCGTCTTTATTTATATCCGCTGTTTTATTCGTGTTTATGAAGAAACCAGTCATCTCTTGTTTGGTGATAGGATCTTTGAAGTAACGAAAAGCACCTTTTTCTGAAGGGTGTTTATTTGTTCCTTTTTTGAAAGGACCATTATTTTTAGTCCAGTAACCTGCTTCTTCCCGTTTTGTTTGTTGATATATATAGGTATCTGCTTCTCCTGAATCAAGCATTCTCACTTGATATGTTCTTAAAGGTAATAGTAGTTTCATATAGAGAGCAACAGAAATGGCCGGTGACCATATCTCATAAACCCAGCCATTGAAACCTTTATTAGTTCGTTCTTTTACAGTCGGTTTTCTCTTTTTCCATACGCAATCAGGGTCATTTTTATCGATAAGTGATTTGTCAATTCTAATCCAACTACCTCCTTGAACCGAATGGGTTATACTCTGGGCATATTGCCAATCGGAGAAGTTTGTAGCATTATCAGGACATAACATTGAACGTAGATTTTTGATATATCGATACGGTAGTACATTTTTATTAGACTCACTGAGATTAATATTATTTAAACTTGAATTATCGGGAATGAATTTTTTGATAGGATTGTGAAATTCATACGGAATCCGCATTCGCCCAAAATCGTCCGGAAATGAAAACTTGTTTTTTAGTACCCAATCAATAAAAACATTGGTTTTCTTTATAAGCGAAATTGCACTTGATCTTTTAAAATTTGAAAAACACAGTTCAAAGTAATTTGGGGCATTAAAACTAATATTTAAAAACTGGCGAGGATCTTTTGTTATATGTTGATTATAAAGATAAACTTCAAAAAATTTATTAACAGCTTGTATTGCTGTATCAAGTCCAGTATATTGTTCTTTTAGCCACTCTTCAGCGTATTGTCTCCACTCTTCAAAATCAGAGTTTAAATTTAAGACCCAACTAAAAGTTCTATCGTCTGATTTTTGGAAGTGTTGAATAATAGGAATGAATTTTCTAATGGGATTACAATATCCTCCAGAAATTAAAACATTACCATTTTCATCTTTAACGGAATAGTAGTTTTCTAATACCCAATCGATAAACAAACTTACATTTTGAGATTGAGAAATTGGCGTAGATGATTCTTTATAGTTATTATAGCAAATTTTATAAAAATCTGGAGCCTCAAAACTCTTGCTTAAAAAAACGCGTGGATCTTTAGTAATGTGTTGTTCATAAAGATAGTTCTCAAAAAATTTAAAAAGACTTATCCTTGCATCGTGTTTTTCATACTCTGTATCTTTAGATTCACACCATTTTTTTGCGTATTGTTGCCATCTCTCAAAATCAGGATCTAATTCTAGAATCCAACGGAACGATATGTCATTTCGCTTCATGTGGAGTATCGCTGGCTTTGGAATAGAATCTTTGATAGGGTTATGATATCCTTTAGAAATCAGCGTTTCTCCATGGACATCTTTATCAGAGAAGTAATTCTCCAACACCCAGTCTATGAATGAACTAGTTTTCCTGGCAAAATAAGAGTTTATGGGACGATCTTTGCAATGACCATAGCAAATATTGTAAAAATTCGGAGTTTTAAAACTTGTACTTAGAAATTTGGCAGGATCTTTAGTAATGTGTTGCTCATAAAGATAAACTTTAAAAAATGTTGAAACTGATTGCTTTGTCACTTTTATTCCACTGTCTATAGTTTTCATCCATTCTGCTGCGTATTGTTGCCATTCCTCAAAATCAGGATCTAATTCTAAAATCCAACGGAATGACAAGTCATTTCGCTTCATAAAGCTTATTTTTGGCTTTGGAATAGAATCTTTGATAGGGTTATGATATCCTTCAGAAGTTATTTTTTCTCCAGAGTCATCGTCATTAGTAACGGGAAAGTGGTTTTCCAACAACCAATCTATGAATGAGCTTAATTTTCTGGCTTTAGAGAGGTGTGCTCTATAAGTATCTTTTGATAGATTTTTACTATGACCATAGCAAGTTTCAAAATAATCCGGAGCTACATAATTGACACTTAAAAATTTTTCTGGATCTTTCGTAATGCGCTGTTCGTAAAGATAGCGCTTAAAAAAATCTGCAACCGAGTTTTGTGCCATTGACACACCGATATCAATAGTTTTCATCCATTCTGCAACGTATTGTTGCCATTCCTCAAAATCAGGATCTAATTCTAAAATCCAGCTGAATAATGTAACATTTTTTTTGCCTGAATTTCTTTTTCGCATTGGAATAGAATCTTTGATGGGGTTATGATAACCATCGGAAACCAACGTTTCTCCATTGTCATCTTTAACTGATAAGTAATTTTCCAAGACCCAGTCAATGAATGAACTTGTTTTTCTGGCCTCAGAAGCGCTATGAGATTTATGTTTACTATGACCATAGCAAATTTCAAAATAATCCGGAGCCTCAAAACTGGTACTTAAAAACTTGGCAGGATCTTTGGTAATGTTTTGCTCATAAAGATAGCGTTTGAAAAAGACTGTAACCGATCCTTTGGTTGATAATACATCAGTGTCTATGGTTTTTAGCCAATCTTCAGCATATTGTTGCCATTGCACAAAATCAGGATCTAATTCTAGAATCCAACGGAATGCTGTACCATCAGGTTTGGATGATTTTCTCTTTCGTATTGGAATAGATTTTTTGATAGAATTATGATAATCTTCGGAAACCAGGGTTTCTCCATCTTCAGTTTTAACGGAGAAGTAGTTTTCCAAGACCCAGTCAATGAATGAACTTGTTTTTCTGGCCTCAGAAGCGCTAGGAGATTTATGTTTACTATGACCATAGCAAATTTCAAAAAAATCCGGAGCCTCAAAGGTAATGCTTAAAAATTTGGCAGGATCTTTGGTAATCTGCTGCTCATGAAGGTAGCATTTGAAAAAGACAGTAATCGATCTCCTTGCTGATGATAGTCCACTGTTTAGCGTTCTAAACCAATTTTCTGCGTAATGTTGCCATTGTTCAAAATCAGGATCTAGTGCTAGAATCCAACGCAATGATAGGTCGTTTCGTTTCATGGCGTGGATCTTTGGTAGTGGAATAGATTTTTTGATGGGGTTATGATAGTCTTCGGAAACTAGGGTTTCTCCATCTTCAGTTTTAACGGAGAAGTAGTTTTCCAAGACCCAGTCTATGAATGAACTTGTTTTTCTGGCACAAGAAGGACCATTAGATTGTTCATTATAATGACCATAGCAAATTTCAAAAAAATCCGGAGCCTCAAAAGTAGTGCTTAAAAATTTGACAGGATCTTTGGTAATGTTTTGTTCATAAAGATAGCTTGTGAAAAAGATTCGAATTGAGTGTTTGGCTACTTCTATTCCACTGCCTATAGTTTTCATCCATTCCTCTACATATTGTTGCCATTTTTCAAAATCAGGATCTAATTCTAGAATCCAACGGAAGGATAGGTCGTTTCCTTTCATGGCGTGAATCTTTGGTAGTGGAATAGATTTTTTGATAGGATTATGATAATCTTCGGAAACCAGCGTTATTCCATCTTCAGCTTTAACAGAGAAGTAGTTTTCCAAGACCCAGTCAATGAATGAACTTGTTTTTTTGGCATTAGAAGCGCTAGTAGATCGGCTGTTACTATGACCATAGCAAATTTCAAAAAAATCCGGAGCCTCAAAGCTGGTGCTTAAAAATTCGGCAGGATCTTTGGTAATGTGTTGCTCATAAAGATAGAGATTAAAAAAATCTGCAACCGATTTTCTAGCTACTCCTTTATTAGTGCCTATAGTTTTCATCCAATCTTCTGCGTAATATTGCCATTGCGCAAAATCAGAATCTAATTCTAAAATCCAACGGAAGGATAGGTCATTTCGTTTCATGAAGTAAACTGTTGGCTTTGGGATAGATTTTTTGATTGGGTTATGATAGTCATCGGAAACTAGCACTTCTCCATCTTCAGTTTTAACGGAGAAGTAGGTTTTCAGCACCCAGTCAATGAATGAGCTTGTTTTTCTGGCACTAGTAGGTGCATTAGATGTATCTGAATAATGGCCATAGCAAATTTCAAAAAAATCCGGCACCTCAAAAGAGGTGCTTAAAAATTCGGCAGGATCTTTGGTAATGCGTTGCTCGTAAAGAAAGCGTTTAAAGAAGAGCGTAATCGATTTTCTGGTTACTCGTATACTAGTGTCTATAGTTTTCATCCATTCTTCTGCATAATATTGCCATTGCACAAAATCAGAATCTAATTCTAGAATCCAATGGAAAGATAGGTCGTTTCGTTTCGTAGCGTAAACTGTTGGTTTTGGGATAGATTCTTTGATAGGGTTATGATAGTCTTCAAAAATCAAGGTTTTTCCATCTTCAGTTTTAATGGAAAAGTAGTTTTCCAAGACCCAGTCAATGAATGAACTTGTTTTTCTAGCACTAGTAGGTGCATTAGATAGTTTTGAATAATGACCATAGCAAATTTCAAAAAAATCCGGAGCCTCAAAAGAGGTGCTTAAAAATTTGGCAGGATCTTTGGTAATATGTTGCTTGTAAAGATAGGTTTTCAAAAAGGTAGTAATTGATGTTCTAGCTACTGATATTCCACTGTCTAAAGTTTTCATCCATTCTTCTACATATTGTTGCCAGTTTTCAAAATCAGGATCTAATTCTAAAATCCAGCTGAATGTGGAGTCATCATGTTTGAATGGAATTTTTTTCCGGGCTGGAATAGACTTTTTGATAGGATTATGATAGTCTTTGAAAACTTGGGTTTTTCCATCTTCAGTTTTAACGGAGAAGTAGGTTTCCAAGACCCAGTCAATGAATAAACTTGTTTTTCTGGCATCAGAAGCGCGATGGGATAGATCTTTTCTATGACCATAGCAAATTTCAAAAAAATCCGGAGCCTCAAAGCTGGTGCTTAAAAACTTGACAGGATCTTTGGTAATGTGTTGTTCATAAAGATAGAGCCTAAAAAAATCTGCAACCGATTTTTTGGCTTCTGATATACCAATATCCATAGTTTTCATCCATTCTTCAGCGTATTGTTGCCATTCTGAAAAAGCAGGATCTAACTCTAGAATCCAACAGAATGCTGTATCATCGGGTTTGAATGAATTATTTTTTCGGGCTGGAATAGATTTTTTGATAGGATTATGATAGTCTTCGGAAACCAGCTTTTTTCCATGGTCATCTTCAACAGCGAAGTAATTTTCTAAGACCCAGTCAATGAATGAACTTGCTTTTCTAGCACTATGAGGACCTTTAGATTGTTCATTATAATGACCATAGCAAATTTCAAAAAAATCCGGAGCCTCAAAACTGGTA
>NZ_DJGY01000037.1:9070-35500 GCF_002435675.1 Acetobacterium sp. UBA5834
ATAATCTTCGGAAACCAGGGTTTTTCCATCTTCAGTTTTAACGGAGAAGTAGTTTTCCAAGACCCAGTCAATGAATGAACTTATTTTTCTGGCATCATAAGCGCTAGTCGATTGACTTTTGCTATGACCATAGCAAATTTCAAAAAAATCCAGAGCCTCAAAGCTGGTATCTAAAAATTTAGCAGGATCTTTTGTAAGGTGTTGCTCATAAAGATATCGCTTGAAAAAAACAGTAATTGATCTTCTGGCTACTGATATGCCACCGTCTAAAGTTTTAATCCAAGCTTCTGCATATTGTCTCCATTTTTCAAAATCAACATCTAATTTTAAAACCCATCTAAATGTATTATCGTCTGAATTTTTTTTATTTGTCATTGATTGCTCCTTTAAATGAAACGTTTTTTTATTTTTTTTTCTTGATTAAAAAATGCGTCTATATCATCTTCCATAGGTAGTTTAGTTCCGTTTTCAAGTGCTTGAGTTGCTTTATTAAGTGAATTTGTCACGTTTATGATCGTTGGTTCTGTATAAACGTTTTGAGACTCAGCCGATTTATGATGCATCGCGGCTTGAATGATTCTGCGGTCTATACCAGACACGCTTAATCGCTGACCGTAGGCATGCCGATGTCCATGTTCTGTAGTCCCGGAAGTCTTGCTAACAGTAAGGCCAATTTTTTCAACTGCTTTAGCATGCGATTCTCTGCTCGCACTCATACTTAGCATTTCGCCTTTGTTCTTATGATAAAAGGAAACGAATGCGAATGGGTGCTTTTCCTCTATTCTTTCATGCATCCGCTTTAGCAAATACATTTTCCATACTTTCCTGAAAATATAGCCCCATTCTCGAGGAAACCAATAGACATGCATATAATATTCTCGCTCATTATCCAGCTTTGGGTCTTTCCAGCCTGCAAAGCGACTATTATTAGAAATGTATTGATTTCTTGACTGTAAACCGTATTTTAACCGCAGATATGCTTCTCTATTATTCAGAGGCTTACCGTTTAAAGGATCGATAAAATCTTTTGGGGGTGCGCCCTCGGATGGGTGATATATTCGAACTAAAGCTAAATTTGGATCATATGGGTCGTCCATTACATCCTGAACCCATAGATGTAAAACCTCGCTGTGTCTTAATCCGCCGCCGTGCATAAGAATCGTTATTGCTATATCCCGCCAATTATAGCTATCAAGTAAAGATAAGTTGTTTTTTTTGTTCGTTTTATTAAACCCTTCCCAAAGCAACATGTTGATTTGATCTTCAGGGAAAGCTTTTGTTCCGCCTCGTGCCGAAACAGGATTTCTACGCATAATTAAATTCCGGACTTTTCTTGCTGTCCCACTCATGTTTAATGAACTGTCCAAATGCCCCAAAAAAGAACGCTGACTTTTGTTGATTTGAGCGATCCAGTTCAATTTTTGTTCATAGCTGTTTGCGTCTCGCCAAGGATTTAATTGTATTGATCCATAATTATTACACAACCAATCTGAAAATTCACTCAACTGGTTTAAAAGTCTATTTGCGGTGTCTGTTTTCTTTGGAATCCAATAGAGTCGACTTTTGTCGTATCCATCTTCATTGATGGTTCCACAATATAGAGCTTCTGCAAAAGATGCGAAGAATTCTTCAGGTGATGAATAACAGTCTTGATTCACTTCCATGTAGTCCAACAAAAGGTTTACAGCTTGTAATAATTTATCATGCCAAGATTTGCTCATCATATGTTTTTTAAGTTGATATTCATATAACGGGATTAAGATTTGAACTTTATCATTATATTCAACGATCATAGTTGTTAGAGGAATACTTCTGGATGTATTATCTGTATATGTTCTAGTTTTTATTCGAGTATGTCTAATAATGCTCACCGCCTTTGCCGTAATGGTTTATTAATATATTATATATCATACCATAAATACCATCATTTTACAAGTTAACATAAAAGTACTGAGCAATAAAACAAGAACTATTTCTACGCATTTATTATAAAATTTTCACCTTATATACTGGTTCCATCAATCATCCGGTGGATCGCGACCCGGTTTGCGGCTATACCGGCATCATCGGCGATGTGTGCCCGAATTGTGGACGAAGCGAAGGCGATGTTCCCTTTGAACGGATACGCCGGATCACCGGTTATCTGGTAGGGACCCTGGATCGTTTCAATGATGCCAAAAAAGCGGAAGTAAGAGATCGGATCAATCATTTTAATGCGGCTGGTCAAATGGCTGGTGGGGAACGGTTGGAGCAATTGCAGTGACCTCCCAAATACGAATCGCCGGGGTGGTTAAGGAATCGATTGTGGATGGACCAGGCATTCGCTTTGTGGTGTTTGCCCAGGGCTGCCCCCATCAGTGCGAGGGCTGTCACAACCCGGACACCCATGATTTAAGCGGCGGTCACCTGGTGGCGATAGACGCCATCATTGACGAAATGAAAAAGAATCCGCTACTGGATGGCATTACCCTAAGCGGTGGCGAACCCTTCGCACAGTCGGTGGGGTTTTCGGAACTGGCCCGCCGGGCCCAGGCAGCCGGTTATCATGTGATGACCTATACCGGTTACACCTATGAAACGCTGCTGGCGCAACCGGAGCAATCGTGGCAGCAGCTATTGGAACACACCGATCTGCTGGTGGATGGAAGATTTGAAGTGGAACAAAAAAGCTTGCTGCTGAAATTCCGGGGCTCACATAATCAGCGGATTATTGATGTAAAAAAATCACAGCAGAAAAACCAGCTGGTACTTAGCGAGATCAGCTAAAAATCAATCAAAAGCAATCGTTTTTTTAACGGTTGCTTTTTGATTTAAATGATTAGTGACCTAAATAGATGATTTAATTTAAAAAAAAGTACTGGCAAAAAATATCAAAACGGTTAAAATAGTAAAGGTGCGAATTTGTTCGAGATACACGGACAAAATAGCGTAAAAAAGCAAAAATAAATTTGCGATAGAAACGGTTGGAGGAATTGTGTGGATAAACGAAGTGAGTTTTCAAGTAAAATAGGTTTTGTGCTGGCAGCTGCCGGATCGGCAGTGGGGCTGGGGAATATCTGGCGGTTTCCATATTTGGCGGCCAAATATGGGGGTGGTCTGTTTCTGGTCATCTACCTGATTTTTGTCTTGACCCTGGGTTTTACAATTATGACGGCTGAGTTGGCAATTGGCCGTAAAGCCCAGCTGAGTCCCATGGGTGCGTATCGGGCCCTGGATAAACGGTTTAGTTTTGTGGGAGTGATTGCCTCTCTGGTGGCATTTCTGATTTTGCCTTATTACAGTGTAATCGGGGGCTGGGTAATCAAATATTTTTTAGTTTTTGTCTCCGGTGGCGGAGTGGCTACCACCGGCGCCGATTATTTTTCAAGCTATATCGCCAAACCGATTGAACCGATTATCTGGCAGGCTATTTTTGTTCTGGCCACCACCTTTGTGGTGATCCGCGGGGTTAAGGATGGCATCGAGAAAGCCAGTAAGATCTTAATGCCAATATTGATTGTCTTATCGGTTTTTTTATCAATTTATTCAATCATGCAGCCAGGGGCCATGGCCGGGGTCTGGTATTTTCTGTATCCGGACTTGGCTAATTTCAGTTTTCAGGCAGTCTTGGCCGCCATGGGCCAAATGTTTTACTCGTTGTCGCTGGCCATGGGGATTATGGTCACCTATGGTTCCTATCTCAGCAAAAAAGATGACCTGGAAACATCGGTTAAGCAAATTGAGCTGTTTGATGCCGGGATTGCCATTCTGGCGGGCTTTATGATTATACCGGCGGTCTTTGCTTTCTCCGGTGGTGATCCGACAGCGCTTAATAAGGGCCCCGGTTTAATGTTTGTCACCCTGCCCAAAGTATTTGAAACGATGGGCTTTGGCAATGTGATGGGCGGCGTTTTCTTTTTGCTGGTTTTGTTTGCGGCGCTGACTTCTTCGATTTCTTTAATGGAAGCCGTGGTGGCAACAGTCTGTGATCAGTTTAAGTGGGAACGCAAAAAAGGGGTACTGATTGTTACGGTGCTGGCAATCCTGATTGGGATACCTTCTTCTTTGGGACAGGGCGTCTGGAGCGAGGTGCTCATTTTTGGTTTTAACTTTCTGGACTTTTTCGATTTCATTACCAACTCCGTATTGATGCCGGTTGGAGCCTTCTTTACCTGTATCCTAGTGGGTCATGTGCTGGAAACAAAGATCATCACCGACGAGGTCAAGCTGTCATCACCCTTTAAACGGGAAAAGTTGTTTATTGTTATGGTTAAATATATCGCCCCGCTTTGTATTGTTGCAATTCTGATCAGCTCAATTTTAGAGGCCATGGGCGTGATTAAATACTAACAACCAGCACAGCCACAACAACGGTTTTAGGCGATGCGGCAACCGTTACGAATTAAGCGTTCTTAATGATTTACTATTTCTAAAAAAACAGATATAATGGTTAAAAAAGTAGTAGAAAGAAGGTAATTCTTAATGTGTACAAGCCTTACTTTGATGACAACGAACCAGATTAATACGTTGGCCAGAACCATGGATTTTGCTTTTTTATTGGATCCGGAGCTGATCTGTGTGCCGAGGAAGTTTTTGCTTGAATCGGAGGTGGATCAAACCCCAAGAGCGGTCAAGTATGCGATGATGGGCATCGGTCGAAATTTGGGCACCTATCTTTTTGCCGATGGTCTCAACGAAGCCGGACTGGCCTGTGCCAGTTTATATTTCCCGGGCTATGCCGAGTATAGCGATGCGGTCATCCCCGGTCACATTAATCTGGCGCCTCACGAAATTGTCGGCTGGCTGCTGACCAACTTCGCAACCCTTGAAGAAGTCAAGGCGGGGATTTTGCAGCTCAATATTGTCAGTACACCTCTTAAGATGATGAACGTCATTACCCCGTTACACTGGATCATTACCGATAAAACCGGCCGAACCCTGGTGATTGAACCGATGAAAGAGGGCATTGTGATCCATGACAACCCCCTGGGGGTGATGACCAACAGTCCGGACTTCAATTGGCATCTAACCAATATCCGCAATTATATTGGGGTTTCGCCGAATAAAACCGGTTCGATTCAGTTAAATGGCCTGACCTTTAGTCCTTTTGGCGGTGGTTCCGGAAGTGTTGGTCTGCCGGGAGATTACACCCCACCATCGCGGTTTTTACGGGCGTTGTTTGGCCGGGAGGCCATTAATCCCATCGAAACTGAGGAAGAGTGCATTAACGCCGCTTTTCACATTTTGGCATCAGTCGATATTCCCAAGGGCAGTGTGATCACCGATGAGGGCATCGATTTTACCCAGTATACGGCCTGCATGGTCTGTAATACTGGCACCTATTATTTCAAAACCTACGACAATAACCAGATCGGCCGGGCCTGCCTGTTTAATGAAGATCTTGATGCCAAAGAACCAAAAGTCTGGGAAATGATGCAAAAACAGCAATACCGGCAATTGAATTAAACGAATAGGATGATTGAGGTAAAAGGTGAATATGATGAAAAATGGTTTTTGTTATCAAACCCCCTTGGGGGAAATCGTAATCATTGAAAACGGCGAAGCCATTACCGGCTTAAGTTTTGAAAAAGCGTTGCCGGATCAGGTCAATCATCGGGAGACACCATTACTAAAAGAAGCCAGCCAGCAAGTGGCGCAATATCTGCTGGGGAAACGCCGCAGCTTTGATTTGCCGCTTTGTCCGCAGGGCACCGACTTTCAGCAAAAGGTCTGGAAAGCCCTTCAGGACATTCCCTACGGAGCGGTTTGCAGCTATCAGGATATTGCCCGGGCCATCGGCAATGAAAAAGCCTGTCGGGCGGTGGGGGGCGCCAACAACAAGAACCCCATATCCATCATCATCCCCTGTCACCGGGTAATTGGGGCCAATGGCAGTCTGGTGGGTTATGGCGGCGGACTGGATATCAAACAAAAGTTGTTGACGCTGGAAAATCAGATAAAATAGCAGGGCAGGAAGCAATCTCTTAAGCGGAGGTTGCTTTTTTTATGAGGGCAGTCGTTTATAAATATAAAAAGGACTGGATTAATCATTAAAAAACGGTAAAATTAAAGATAGTTAATTTTTTTAAACCATAGCAGACAAATAATGACAACGGAAGGGGGTGCCTTGTGAAAAAAATTATCACCGAATATTTAAAACCTTTCTATGGCCGGATGGCGATTGGCGTATTTTTTAAATTTACCGGTTCGATCATGGATCTGATTATTCCCTCAATTCTGGCCTTGATTATTGACCAGGTCATTCCCTTAAATCAAAAAGCTCCGATTTTTTATTGGGGCGGGGTAATGGTGATCTGTGCCATCGTTGGGATGGTCTTTAACATTATTGCCAATCGGATGGCCGCCCGGGTGGCCAGTGACGCCACCGAAATAATCCGTCACGATCTGTTTGCCCGGGTGATCTATTTTTCCAATCATCAGATGGATACCCTGACCAGACCGTCGGTAATCTCCCGATTAACCGCCGATACCTACATTGTGCATCAGATGATCATCCGGATTCAGCGGTTGGGGGTGCGGGCTCCAATTATGCTAGTCGGCGGGATCATTATCACAATGACCCTGGATCCCGGGCTGGCAATGGTACTAATCGGGATTATGCCGGTCATGATGCTGATTATCATCCTGGTTTCCCGAAAAAGCATGCCGCTTTTTGCCGGACTGCAACAGGCCTTGGATGGCTTTGTCCGAGTGGTCAGAGAAGACATCAACGGGATCCGGGTCATCAAAGCACTGTCCAAAACCGACTATGAGAAAAACCGCTTTGATACCATTAATACCGATGTGGTGAACCGGGAGAAAAAAGCCCGGATGACGGTGGCGGTGATTTCTCCGGCCATGAATATCTGTCTCAATTTGGGTTTGGTATCGGTGGTGGTGGTGGGAGCCTATGGCGTCAATAACGGCACCTCGGAAGTGGGTATCATCCTGGCCTTTATGACCTATTTCACGATTATTCTTCATGCTGTTTTGGCGCTTTCCAAATTGTTTGAGATGTGGCCAAAGGCCACGGCTTCGGCGGAGCGGATTATCCAGGCCCTGGATAGTGTGGATATTTTGGCAGTTCAGGAAGTGACCGAAGATGGGGAAACTGTAAAAGATGATGCCTTTGTGGCATTTCAAAATGTCACCTTTTCCTACAACAAAGAAGAACCCAATCTGACCAATATTTCGTTTACCCTGAAAAAGGGTGAAACTCTAGGAATTATTGGTGAAACCGGGGCTGGAAAAACGACCCTGTTAAATCTGCTGATGCGGCTTTATGATGTGGATGAGGGGAAAATCTCAATAGCTGGTCGGGATATCCGGTCCATGGATCCCCGGGAATTACATCAAAAATTCGGGGTGGTCTTTCAGAATGATATGATTTTTGAAGCCACCATTGAGGAGAACATCGATCTGGGCCGAAATCTCTCAAAAGAAGCCATAAAAAAGGCAATCGTCTGCGCCGGTGCCAAAGCATTTGTGGATGAAAAAGCGGATAAATCCGGCGAGCAGTTATCCATTAAAGGGGCCAATCTCAGTGGCGGTCAGAAACAGCGGATTCTGATTGCCCGGGCGCTGGCAGCCAGCCCGGAAATACTGGTGCTGGATGACGCATCAAGCGCCCTGGATTATCAAACCGATGCCACTTTTCGCAAGGCGATAAAAGAAAATTTTGGCGACACCACCATTATTATTGTCGCCCAGCGAATCAGTTCCATTAGACACGCCGATCATATTCTGGTGCTGGAAGATGGTGTGGCCATCGGCTATGGTAAGCATAAGCATTTAATGAAGAGCTGCGAAATTTATCGGGAAATCAGCCATTCCCAGATGGGGGTGTCCAGCGATGCGACGATCACAGAAATTTGAAAAACCGCAAAACCGCAAAGGGACCCTGATCCAGTTGGGGGGCTATCTGATGCGCTATAAATGGCAACTGCTGGCGGCGATCACACTGACTATCGGCAGTAATCTGCTGGCGTTGGTGGGGCCGCTACTTTCTGGTTACGCCATTGATGCCATTGAGCTGGGTACGGGTCGGGTTGATTTTAGTCAGGTGTTTTATTATGCGGCCTGGATGGTGGTTTTTTATATCGGCTCAGCCGGACTGACCTATGTTCTGGAAGTGATGATGATCCGGATCAGTCGCCAGGTTACCTTTGCCATGCGCCGGGATGTCTTTAATAAGCTGATGGATCTGCCGGTGGGTTATTTTGATGTCCATCAGACTGGGGATGTCATCAGCCGGATTACCTATGATATTGATACGGTCAACAGCTCCATTTCCAGTGACCTGATCCAGGTATCCTCAGCGGTGATTACTGTGCTGGGCTCATTTTTGATGATGCTGGCGATTTCTCCCCAACTGGTGCTGATTTTTGCTTTTACGGTACCGGCGTCAATCCTGATGTCCCGTTACCTGGTTAAAAAGACCCGGCCACTGTTTAGCAGACGTTCCCGCAAACTGGGGGAGCTTAATGGCTTTGTGGAGGAAATGGTATCGGGCCAGAAGACCTTAAAAATTTATGATCAGGAAGAGCATACCATTGAGAAATTCAACAGCAAAAACAAGCAGGCGGTGGACGCCTATTATAATGCTGAATATTACGGCAGTATGATTTTTCCGACCATCAATTTTATCAACAATGTCTCGCTGGCCTGTATCAGTGTCTTTGGGGCGCTGTTATATCTGGCGGGATCGATGTCGATTGGGCAGATTTCATCCTTTGTGTTGTACTCCCGCAAGTTTTCCGGACCGATAAATGAAATGGCCAACATCATGAACGACTTGCAATCGTCCCTGGCGGCGGCCGAGCGGGTTTTTGCCTTGTTAAATGAACTGTCTGAGGCCAGGGATACCGATACGATGATCGACCTAACCAGTGTCAAGGGTGATATTGTGCTTAAGGATGTCCGCTTCAGCTATGATGCCAATCAGGTGATCATTAAAAACTTAAGTCTGGAGGCCGAAGCGGGTAAACTGATTGCCATCGTCGGCCCCACCGGGGCCGGTAAAACCACGATTATCAATCTGCTGATGCGCTTTTACGATACCCAAGCCGGGACGATTTCTGTGGATGGCAACGAAGTCCGGGCGTTGACCCGGGACAGCCTGCGCAAATCCTTTGCCATGGTGCTTCAGGACACCTGGATTTTTCATGGCACCATCTTTGAAAACCTGACCTATGGCAAAGAAAATGCCACCATGGCAGAGGTGGTGGCGGCCGCTAAGGCGGCCCGCATTCATTCCTATATTGCGCATCTGCCCCAGGGTTACGATACGATTTTAAGAGATGATGGCACCAATATTTCCAAGGGCCAGAAGCAGCTTTTAACCATCGCCCGGGCGATGTTGCTGGACGCCAAGATGCTGATCCTCGATGAGGCCACCTCCAACGTTGATACCCGTACCGAAAAAAAGATTCAGGAAGCCATGCGTCAGCTGATGAAAGATAAAACCTGTTTTGTCATCGCCCACCGGCTCTCCACGATCCAGAACGCTGATTTGATTCTGGTGGTGGATCAAGGCGATGTGGTGGAACAGGGCACCCATGAAGAACTGATGAAACGGCAGGGGCATTATTGGCAGATGTATCAGGCGCAGTTTGAGTGAGGTAAAATATGTAAAAAAGAACTCCTAAAAAAATAAAAGTACATACAGATATTGACAAAGTGGAAGCAATTTGAAAATTAAGAGAATCATCCAATTGGGAATTAGCTTGGACTAAAGCCAAGCTTTATGGAAAACAGGAGCGCAACCGCTCAATCCGTTGCGCTTTTAAATTTTTGATGGCCTAAATAATTACTGTTGTCTGGATCGCATCAACCACTTGAATTTTTCCCGGGAATTGATCATTCCAGCAGGAACTCGAGGATGTTTTTAATTTTGATTCCGGAATAGTCATTAAAAACAGTGTGATCCATGGTAAGAATATATTTTGGATAATTATCAGAAATGGCTTCAAGTGGTCGTAATTCGCGCGCTCGTGTCGTTTCATCTAAAATTGTTGCAGAGACTTGATAGTACACTTTCTCATCAGTTTTCGTAGCGATAAAGTCAACTTCCAAGCTGCCGATTTTCCCAATGGCGACCTCGTAACCGCGTCTTACGAGTTCCAGATAAATGAGATTCTCTAAAACATGACCATAATCAGTATTTCGTAGTCCAGTCAGTTGATTTCGAATTCCCATATCGACGATATAATACTTTTCAAGGGTTTTTAAAAACATTTTTCCTTTCAAGTCATAGCGGTTTGCCTTATAAATTATGAAAGCGTTTGATAACATTTTGAGATAATTATCAATGGTGTCGCTGGTTGTTTTTCGGCCGCTACTCGTCAAATAGTCGCTGATTTTCTTGGTTGAGACAACACAACCGATATTAGCAGCGATAAATTTTAAGATGCTTTCAAGCAGGGCGGCATCTCTGACGCCATTTCGTTCAATAACATCTTTCATCATCACGGTATTATAGATCCCTTCCAGGAAGGGGCCGATTGTATCTGGATGATCGAGCAATTCAATGATTGTGGGAAGTCCGCCATGCTTTAGATATTGATTAAATTTGTCTTCAAGATTTTGGTCGCTGTTTTTGCCAGTAAAATCCAGGTATTCTTTAAATGATAAGGGCTGCATTTTGATCTCAACATAACGACCTGATAGCAGGGTGGAAAGCTCTGAAGACAGTAAGTAAGCGTTGGATCCGGTTATATAAATATCGACATTGGCATCAACAAGAAAAGCATTAACTACTTTTTCCCATGATAAAACCTGTTGGACTTCATCAAGGAGAATATAATGTCGATCACTGCTACTTTTAAGCTGATCTTTTATATAGGTGTGAAGTTCTCTATAGGTAGAGATTTGATCAAATTCAAAGGATTCAAAATTCATCCGAATGATGTGGTCTTTTGTAACACCACTGGCAATCAAATGATTCTCAAACAGAGAAAGCAGGGTTGATTTACCACAACGGCGGAGACCAGTTATTACCTTTATTAATGGTTTATCCCGATATTGGATGAGCTGTGTAAGATATAGATCTCTATTTTTCATAAAACCACCTCTTTATCTGTAATATAACCGAAAAAAGAAAAATAATCAATAGTTTTTCGAGTATAGTCGAAAAACTTTAAGAGGTGCGGTAGATAAATTTTGAAAAAGGTCAAGAAGCTTAGCTATGCCTGATTGACAGCTTAAAGGGGATAAAAGAGATAATCGTTTTTAGTAAAGGCAAGTAGCAGCTGAACACTATTGATAAAAAGGGCAGGGCCATTAATGAGGTACTGCATAAGAGTAGCGGACACCGGATTGGAAGTTTTATTTTTAATCCGGTGTCTTTTTGTTTGAGCGGTTTACTGGCTTAAAGGGATTCAAAATAATGATTGACAGATGTTTGAGATAGCTTATAATGATAGTATAAATAACATATGTCATTAATCTAAAGGAGGCGCCAAAATGCCAGGAAGAGATCGAACTGGTCCCCATGGACGGGGTTCCGGTAGTGGAAAAGGATTGGGACGTTGCTCAGGAATAAATGCTTATGGATTCGGAAAAGGTTGTGGCTGCGGACGAAGCAATAAAAAAATGTTTCAAAAAAGCGAGATAAATCAAACGGATGAAGCGGTGACACCGCTTGACGGAACAGAAACGATCGAAGCAAATCAGGAATAGGTGCGGGTGGTAAAATGAAAATTGTAACATTGGCAGAAAATACATCGATATCTGATGCTTTTCAGAACGAACACGGTCTCAGTTTTTACATTGAAACCCAAACCCATAAACTGCTGTTTGATGTGGGGGCCAGCAGTCTGTTTGCTGAAAATGCCGAAAAACTGGGGGTTAATCTTTCTCAGGTTGATACGTTGATCATCAGTCATGGTCATTATGATCATGGGGGCGGTTTGAAAAAATTTCTGGAAATCAATGATCAGGCGGCCATCTATATCAATGGTAAAGCCTTTGAAAATCATTTTTCAAAACGCAACAATGGTGAGTCCTATATTGGCCTGGATCAGGAACTGTTTGCCAACCCCCGCTTTGTCTTTTTAGAGCAGGATTTTGTGATTGATGATGAATTATGCATCTTTTCAAATGTTCAGGGAGAACGCTGTTGCGCCACGGCCAATGCTGATCTGCTGATGGAAAAAGATGGGCAGCGGATGGCTGATGATTTTGGACACGAACAGAATCTGATCATCCGTGAAAAAAATCAGCTGGTGCTGGTGGCGGGCTGTGCTCATCGGGGTATTATCAATATTCTCGATCATATGGCATTAAACTATGATCTGCAACCGACCGTTGTCATTGGCGGATTTCATCTTTATAACCGCTCCAAAAAAAAATCAGAGTCGAAAGAGCTGATCGAGAGCATTGGCAATGAGCTCTTGGGGTTCGAATCAAGGTACTATACCTGCCATTGTACTGGCGAAGAGCCTTATCAAATGTTGAAAACCATGTTGGGCGATCAGGTTAATTATTTAGCAACTGGTAGTCAGGTCAATATTTAAAAATAAAAAATGAGCAGACTTGATCAATCCGGTCATCGTGTTATAATAAAAGCAAAGATAAAAACACAGTTCTGGTTGGTAGTCCAGACGCAGGATCATCCTGTCAGTAACCTGCCTCCTAAGGTTGTCCGTTCTTTGTCACTATTTTCTAGGAGGAATTGAATATGGACAAAGTAACTGGCAAGTTGACGGTTTTTTTTGACGACCCCTTCTGGGTGGGCGTCTTTGAAAGCGCAGATGGCGAAACTCTGAAAGTGGCCAAGGTGACGTTCGGAGCGGAACCCAAAGACGGAGAAATCTATGAATTTCTGCTTAAAAATTATAACCGGCTCCAATTTAGTCAGCCGATTGCTGATGAAAAAGCGCCCGAGAAGCGGATCAATCCCAAGCGGATGAGGCGGGATATCAATCGTCAAATGGCCGCAAAAAGCATTGGAACCAAGGCGCAGCAGGCATTAAAAGAAGAGCAGGAAAATAAGAAGATGATCCGAAAAGCGTTTAACCGCCAGAAAACCGAGGAAGAAAAGCAACGCCAATTTGATCTGCGGCAGGAAAAGAAGAAGCAGAAACATCGGGGGCATTAATCAGGGGTTTGCGTAAGTAACTTTAAGAAATTTGTAACTCTGTGATCAAGTTACGGAGTATTAATCTAAAATGGTTATAATAAAGACATACCAATTAACGATTAAGGAGATTAAAGATATGAGCGCAGTAATAATCACTAAAGATAATTTTCAACAGGAAGTCATCAATTCCGATAAACCGGTGTTACTCGATTTTTGGGCACCTTGGTGTGGCCCCTGCAAGATGGTTTCGCCGATCATCGACGAAATCGCCGATGAGGTCTTTACTTTAAAGGTCGGAAAAATAAACGTTGATGAACAACAGGAACTGGCCGCTGAATTTAAGGTCATGAGCATCCCGACCCTGGCAGTGGTCAAGGGCGGGGTAGTAGTGAAGAAATCTGTGGGAGCAAAATCCAAAGCGGATATTTTAGATTTAGTGGCTCAATAGCCCCAAAAAGAGCAACCGAGAAATCAGTTGCTCTTTTAATTTTTTGGGCGTTAAATAATTTCCTTTAATTGCACCTTGTCAATCACTTCAATTTTACCCCGGGACAGGTGCACATACCCCTCGTTCTCAAAATATTTCAGCATCCGGGAAACCACTTCCCGGGCAGACCCCACATATTTGGCAATTTGCTCGTGGGTCATCACAATGGTGGTAGAACCGGTACGGGCCACCTCATCCAGCAGAAAGATGGTCAGCCGCTTGTCGAAACTCATAAAGAGAATCTGCTGCATCGCCCACATCACGTCCGAAAAACGGTCAATCATCGATTTATAGGAAAAATTCTCGGCATGGATGTTTTCATTACAAATACGCTGGAAGATCGAGGACTTAATCAGGAGGACTTCACAATCCGTTTCGGCATCAATATGCACATCAAAGGTGATATTTTCAAGGACACAGGAAGCCGATAAGATACAGACCTCATCCGGGCCCAGACGGTAAAGGGTAATATCCCGGCCGTCTTCGGATAAAATATAGGTGCGCAATTCACCGCTTTTAATCAGGAGCACGCCGACACAATCGTTTTCGCCACGATGGATGTTTTCACCCCGGCGGTATTTTATGGGGATGGCGTTATCAGTCAGCTGGGACTGTTGCTGCGGCGTTAAATGATCCCAAAAAGTCAGAACGGATTGAAGAAATGTCTGATCGTTTTCTTTTAGCATATTGATACCTCGCTTTATCGAATATTTTCTAGTATACCATAAGTTGACATTGAGTCTAATTTAATATTTCGGGTATAAAATAAAATAATAACACTAAGGAGCGTCAAATGAATAAAGCGATAAAAAGAGATTTGCATCTAAAGCGGCTGGAAGCCAAGGATTTAACGCAGTTTAATGATATTTTGAGGTATGCCTTTCAGGTGACGGATGAACAGCTGCTAAAAGTCGGTTGGAAGCACGATGAGATTAAGCGGTCAAAATTTCCGATTCTGGAAAAAGCCGAGGTCATCGGCTGGTTTGAGGATGAGCGGCTGGCGGCCCAGATCGCTGTTTACCCGTTGCAGGTCAATATCAGCGGTAGTATTTATGAGATGGGTTATATTACTGGCGTGGCTACTTATCCGGAATACATGGGCCTGGGGTTAATGTCCGGGCTGATGAAAAAAAGTCTGGAAACCATGTATGAACGCAACCAGTGCATATCCTTTTTATATCCCTATTCCCATCCTCTCTATCGGCATAAAGGCTGGGAGGTGGTCTCTGATAAGATGACTTATCAGATCCGTGACCACCAGTTGCCTCGGGATATTGATGTACCGGGACGAGTGAAGCGGGTCAGGGAAAACAGCCCTGATCTGATTGCCCTTCATGACACCTTTGCCCGGCAGACCCATGGTTGTCTGGTTCGCAATGAACTGGTCTGGGAGGAATACTGGCGCTGGGATGTGGAGGATGTCACGGTAGCTATTTATTATGGCGAAGATGATCGCCCTTTGGGCTATCTGGTCTACCTGATCGAAAATGATGTCTTCCATGTCAAAGAAATGGTTTATTTAAACCAGGAGGCCCGCAAAGGGCTGTGGGGTTATATTGCGGCTCATGAATCGATGATCAACGAGGTGGTTGGCAGCAATTACAACAACCATACCATTTCGTTTCTGTTTGGTGACAGCGATATGAAAGAAACCATTCGCCCTTATATTATGGCTCGGATTGTGGATTTCGAAGGGTTTTTCAGGCAGTATCACTTTTCCAATACCGATATCAATGAAGCGGTGACCTTTGAGGTTATTGACACCGTATTGGAGTGGAATAATCGCAGTTTTACCGTCAAGTTCAGCCCCGGTCAGGCTCCGGTTTTAGTTGATGAACCTTCAGAAAACCGGGTCACGTTGGAAATCGGTATTTTAACCTGTATGCTACTTGGCTATAAGCGGCCCACCTACCTGCAGCAAATTGAGCGGCTGGAGGCCAGCAAAAAAACAGTGGCGATCCTGGAGAGTGTCATCGCCAATGAGAAAATTTATTTCTCCGATTATATTTAAATCAAAAAAAACGGTTGATGTGAGCATCAATCGTTTTTTTTGATTGCTTCAATGCCGGAGCGCAGGGTCGCTTCATCGATGGCACCACGATAGCCGGTGACAATTTTGCCTTCGGGGTTAATAAACAGGGTGGTGGGAATCGATGAGATGCCATAGGCGGTACTGGCTTCCAGTTGGGTATCAAAATAAACGGGGAAGACGAAACCCTGGTCTGCGACGTATTGAAGCCCCTTTTCTTTTGTTTCCCGCTGCCCATCAGTCTGATCAATCATCAGAAAGATAACTGCATCTTTTTGATCCTGATAGACAGTGTTGAAATGAGGCATTTCGCTTTTACAGGGTGGGCACCAGGAGGCCCAGAAGTTAAGAACCACCGGTTTTCCGGCGAAATCGGACAGCTTGACCGGATTGCCATCCTGATCAAAGACGGTAAAGTCCGGAGCCGTCTGGAGTTCTTCAGTTTGCCCTGAGTCGCTGCTGTTAGCGGCCGGCGTTTGCGGCTTAAAACTTTGCGATAAGGCCGTGTAGCCCCAATAGACGATGGCCAGAAAGGCCGCAAAGACGACGATGGCGATAATTGTTTTAGTTTGTTTAGTCATGAGATACTCCTTAAAAACTTAAAAGTGATAGAAAATAGCCCAACAGTCCGGTGGCCATCAGTAGTCCAATGACAACCAGCAGTCCACCGGAAATCCGATTGATGACCTCATAATGCCGTTTGATAAAATCAAAGGTCGATTTCATCCGATCAATCAAAATAGCTGAAACCACAAAGGGAATCCCCAGGCCAAGGGAAAACGAAAACAGCATCAAAATACCGTGTAGTGTATCACCGCTGGAGGCGGCCATCATTAGAGCTGAACCCAGAAACGCACCAACACAGGGCGTCCAGCCGATGGAAAAGACGATCCCCAAAAGTAATGCCGAGAAGAAACCGGTGTGGGAATGTTTAAGGTTTAGTTGATGATTGGTATTTAGAAACGGGATCTTTAGTATCTCCAAGAAATTCAGGCCAAATAGAATAATCACAACGCCGCCGACCACATTGATCAGGGTGTTGTATTCAATCAGAACACTGCCAAGCTTGCCGGCAAAAGCACCAAGCAAAACAAAGATTACTGTAAAGCCGAGCACAAAGCCCAGGGCATTAATGATAACGGTACGATTATTATCACCCGGGGTTTGGCCAGCAAAATAGGAGATATAAATGGGCAGCATCGGCAAAAGACAGGGAGAGATAAAGGTGATGATGCCTTCCAGAAAGGCAATAAAATAATCCATATAACCTCCTTATTAAGGATTAGGATCAGTGAACCTTAATTAAAATAGAACAATTAACATTTTTTTATTGTAACAAAAGCTTATTTTTTTCTCCGTAACCAGATCACATTAGCGATATTATGACAATTAAGTCTTAAGAATAAAAGCTGTTTTAGTAAAAATAGGATCGAATGACTTAATAAAAGGAATGATTTGTTAAATAAATGACGAAATTAAATCGAAAATTTCCCAAAGAACCGCAAACTTTTTTTCTATTTGATTAACCAGGTGAAATATTGAGGGTAAAAATTCGCTCATAGCCAGCTGGGTGATGATTACGAAAAAGTCGATTGTTAATATTTATACTATCGCAGAAAAAAGCCGAAATGAACAGATTTGAAATGAATGGTTTAATTGCGGGATTTAAAGAAAACGTTTTAATGAATTTTCGTAAAGCAGTGAAAAATGGTTAATTATTACTCGATGATCCCGGGAGTGAACAGGAAAAGACAACCTCGGATAAATTCCATATTTTCCCTTGTAATTCAATTTTTTAAATGTATAATTAAGTTCGATTTGAGACCCCAAAAAAGGCAAAATCATAATGCCTTATTTAATAAGAAGAAAGTTGATCAAAAAAGCAGAATCACTTACCGAAGTTTGAATGAATAGTTTTATTAATAGCTTGTTAAGTGAATTAAATGCAATGAACTGGCGAGGATTCATAATAAATCGAGTAGAATGTTGGAGTGAACCGAAATGCGCAGAGAAGAGACCGGAATTGTCATCGAAACCAGTGAAAATAAGGCTAAGGTTAAGGCCAGTCGCCATGGTGATTGTGAAAACTGTGGGGTTTGCCCCGGCGATAATGCCATGGTTGTCGAGGTTCAAAACTTGATTGGTGCCAAAGTTGGTCAACGGGTGGCTTTCGAAATCCAGGAAGCAAACATGTTATGGGCAGCGTTTGTGGTTTATTTGCTACCACTGCTGGCACTTTTTGTCGGAGCTCTTGGTGGTGGCATTCTCGGGACGAATTTGGGACAGCCAGTGCTGGCGTTTCAGATCGTCGGCGGAAGTGTGTTCTTCACTGTTGCAGTGATCTATCTGAAACGCTACGATCAGGCAGTAAAAAAGAATGACAAGCTGCTGCCAGTGATCACCAAAATCCTGTGTTAGTTAAACCGGGTCTGACAAACAAAAGTAGCATAAATAAAAGTAGCAAAGGAAAAAAGAGGTGGAAAAATGATTAAATCATTTCGCGGCGGGGTTCATCCCAAAGACAACAAATCCGCTACGGCGGGAAAACCAATTGAAACGGCGCCGTTACCGGAGGTAGCGGTGATTCCGATGCGGCAGCATATTGGTGCCGCCAGTGTGCCGATTGTAAAAAAGGGCGATCTGGTTAAAAAAGGACAGGTGATTGGCGAAGCCGATGGCTTTGTCTCAAGCAATGTCCATGCCTCCATATCGGGACAGGTCATCGATGTGGGCAGTCATCCCCATCCCATCTTTGGAAAATGCGAGGCGGTTGTCATCAGCAGTGATGGCAAAGATGAGTGGCAAGAAGGGCTCCCGCTAACACGCAATTGGGAAGAATTGGATGCTGCCCAATTATTAAAAATAATCAGTGATGCCGGAATTGTCGGGATGGGAGGCGCAACCTTTCCAACCCACGTAAAATCAACCCTGCAAAAAGACAAGCATGTCGATTTGCTGATTTTGAATGCTGCCGAATGCGAACCCTATTTAACCGCCGATCATCGGATGATGCTGGAAGAAGGGCCCCGGATTGTCACTGGCGTAAAAATCGCCATGAAAGTTCTGGGGGTGGAAAGATGTCTGGTGGGAATTGAGGATAATAAAAAAGATGCCATTAAAAAAATGACTGATGCCTTTTCCGGTTTACCGGTGGAAGTAGTGGCGCTGCCGACGAAATATCCCCAGGGAGCTGAAAAAATGCTGATCAATGCCGTTTCGGGAAGAATTATTCCTTCCGGGGGATTGCCGATGGATGTCGGTGTGGTGGTTCAGAATGTCGGCACGGTGGCAGCCATCTGTGATGCTGTAACCCAGGGAATTCCGCTGATTGAGCGGGTCACCACAGTCAGCGGCGGCAGTATCAAAGATCCGAAAAACATCAGGGTTCGGATCGGCACTCCGTTTCGGGAAGCAATTGAATTTTGTGATGGATTCTTAACCCGTCCGGAAAAAATTATCATGGGCGGACCGATGATGGGGATGGCCGAACCCAGTATTGATATTCCCATTATTAAAGGGGTATCCGGAATTCTGGCGATTGCCAAAGGAGAAGCCAATACCGGTAAAGAGGCCTCATGCATCCGTTGTGGCCGCTGCGTCAATGCCTGTCCGATGGGACTTAATCCCAGTATGCTCAGTATTTTAAGTGAGCGGGGACTTTATGAAGAGGCCAAAGCAGATTACGGACTTTTTGATTGTGCCGAATGTGGCAGCTGTGTTTTTGCCTGTCCAGCCAAACGGAATATTGTCCAGTATGTTAAATACAGCAAAGCGCAGAATGCAGCTGCAAAATTGAAAGAAAATCGAGGTTAAGCATCATGGTCGATACAACAATGAATGATAAAATATTTAATGTTTCGATGTCCCCCCATATTCGGGATAATCAGTCCATTGCTAAAATAATGTGGACGGTGATCATTGCATTGACGCCGGCAGCCCTGTTTAGCGCCTTTAATTTCGGATATCGGGTTCTGATTGTGCTGTTAATTGGGATGGGATCAGCGGTTTTATTTGAATATCTGACCCAGAAAATCAGAAAAAAGACCATCACCATCGGTGACGGCAGTGCCTGTTTAACCGGACTGCTGCTGGCCATGTGTCTGCCGCCGACGATTCCCTTTTATATGCCAGCTGTGGGTTCATTTATTGCTATTGTCATCGCCAAACACGCCATGGGCGGCCTGGGTTTTAATATCTTTAATCCGGCCCATATCGGGCGGGCGGCCTTAATGATCTCCTGGCCGGTGGCGATGACAACGTGGAGTAAGATGACCACCGGGGTGGATGTGGTGTCGACGGCGACGCCCCTTAATATTTTAAAACAGCAGGGCTATCAGAAACTGATTGAGACCTTTGGTTCGGCCCCGGACATGTATCAGGCCTTATTCCTGGGCACCAGAAACGGCAGCATTGGCGAAACGTCAACGGTATTGCTGCTACTGGGCGGAGGCTTTTTAATCTATAAAAAATACATTAACTGGCAAGTGCCGGTGGTGATGGTGGGGACGGTGGGGATTCTGACCTGGGTCTTTGGTCCGGCCGGACTCTTTACCGGCGATCCGCTTTTTCATATGATGGCCGGGGGGCTGATCATCGGTGCCTTTTTTATGGCCACCGATATGGTAACCATCCCGATTACCATTAAAGGTCAGGTGATTTTTGCCTTAGGGGCCGGGATTCTCACCGTCCTGATTCGCTTAAAGGGTGGCTATCCGGAAGGCGTTTGCTATTCGATTTTATTAATGAACAGCATCACACCGCTGATAGATCGATTTGTTCAGCCAGTCCGATTTGGACTGAGGGGGGAAGCAAAATGACAGTAGAACATGGAAGCAAACACGATTCTATTTTTAAGATCGCTATCAATCTGGCCATTGCTTGCTTTATTTCGGGATCAATTATTGCAACAACGTATTATTTCACGGCCCCGATCACCCGGCAGAATACCGAAAATACTAAAACCGAAATGATGCAGCAGCTGGTGGCCGATTCGGATAAATTCATCCCGGTGGAAGGAAAAACCGATTGGTTTATTGCCAACAAAAACGGTGCGGCGATCGCCTATGTTATCCCGACCGACACCAAGGGGTATGGTGGTACCATAAAAATGCTGGTGGCAGTTTCGCCGGAAGGTAAAGAAATTGACTATCAAATCTTGTCGGCCAACGAAACTCCGGGACTGGGCGATGGCGTTGCAAAAGATGAGTTTAAGAAGCAATTCCACGGTAAAACAGCGGCGGCCATGGTTGTGACCAAAGATCCGGCCAATACCGAGAATATCCAGGCCATCACCGGGGCTACCATTTCGTCCCGGGCTGTGACCGCAGGGGTGAAGACCGCCGAGACAGAGGTTATGGAATACTTGGAGGCACAGAACTGAGATGAAAAATTTATGGGATATTTTTAAAAAAGGTCTGATTGTCGAAAATCCAATTTTTGTGCTGGCACTTAGTCTGTGTCCGGCGTTGGCAGTAACTGCCTCGGCGATCACCGCCTTAACCATGGGGCTGTCAGTGATGTTTGTAATTACCGCCAATAATGTGGTAGTCTCACTGACTCGCAAGCTGGTCAACCCCAAAGTTCGGGTACCGGTGTATATTACCTCGATTGCCACCATCGTTACGCTGGTGCAGCTGTTGCTCCAGGCCTTTGCGCCGGAGCTTTACAAGGCCCTGGGGATTTATTTGGCGCTTATTGTGGTGTTTGCCATTATTCTGGCCCGGGCCGAAGTGTTTGCATCGAAGAACTCGGTGATCCCGTCGTTTTTTGATGGCCTGGGAATGGGGGCCGGTTTTACCCTGGCGCTGCTGCTGATTGGCTGCATCCGGGAACTGTTGGGGGCCGGGTCGATTTTTGGGATCCCGGTGATTGGTGATTGGTATGATCCGGCCTTAATTATGATTTTACCAGCTGGTGGTTTTATCTTAATTGGTTATCTGGTGGGTGGTTTTAAAATGCTGACTGAATATATGGAGAAAGCAGAAACAAAAAAGGGTGACCGATAATGGAATACGTTACTTTATTTATTAGTGCGGTAATTGTTAATAATTTTGTCTTAACAAAATTTCTGGGATTATGTATCTTTTTTGGCGTCTCAAAAAACTTAAGTGCGTCGATTGGGATGGGGATGGCGGTCACTTCGGTGATGACGCTGAGTTCAATGCTGGCCTGGGTGGTATACAATTTTGTGCTGGTACCACTGAACCTGACCTTTATGACAACAGCGGTATTTGTCTTGCTGATTGCCAGCTTTGTTCAGCTGCTGGAAATGGTTATCAAAAAACAGGCACCAGCTCTTTATAATATGTGGGGCATTTATCTTCTCCTGATTGCCACCAACTGCGTTGTTTTGGCGGTGCCGCTGCTTAACGCCGAATCCAGTTTTTCGTTCTTAAAAAGTGTAGTATATGCGGTGGGTTCGGGCCTGGGTTTTGCGCTGGCGATTATTTTAATGGCCAGCTTAAGAGAAAAACTGCGGCTGGCCGATGTCCCCAAACCACTGGAAGGACTGGGCATTGCCTTTATTCTGGCGGGGATGCTGGCCCTGGCGTTTACCGGTTTTTCCGGGATGATCACATTGTAGAGGAGTGACAGAGATGGAAACAGCACTATTAGTTGTCATTGTAATGTCTGCAATCGGATTGATTTTCGGTCTGATTCTGGCATTTGCCGACAAAAAATTCTCAATTGAGGTGAATCCGCTGATTCACATTGTCGATGACATTTTGCCCAAAGGTCAGTGTGGTAGCTGCGGTTATGCTGGCTGTCTGGCTTATGCCGAGGCCGTGGTGTTAAACCCGGAGGTGACCCCCAATTTATGTATCCCCGGGAAAAAGCCAGTGGCTGATTTGGTGGCGGAATTAACCGGAAAGTCGGCGCCGGAAATTGAACCGCAGATTGCCCAGGTGCGCTGTAAAAATACCATTACCCATGCCATCAAAAAATACAATTATGCTGGGGTGGAAGATTGCATTGCCGCCAGCCTGATTCAGGGCGGACCCAAGGGCTGCGAATATGGCTGCGTCGGTTTTGGCACCTGTGTGCATAGTTGTCCTTTTGGGGCGATGACCATGGGTACGGATCATCTGCCCTTGGTGGATGAAAAGAAGTGTACCGGTTGTGGCAAGTGTGCCACGGTTTGTCCCAAGGCGATTATTCATATGACGGCCATCGGGGCTCCGGTGGCGGTGCTCTGTAATTCCCGGGACAAGGGCGTAATTGCCCGCAAACTGTGTTCGGTGGATTGTCTGGGCTGTGGACTGTGCACAAAAAGCTGTCTGTACGATGCCATCACAGTTGAAAATAATCTGGCGGTGGTTAATCCGAAAATTTGTCTGGAAAAATGCAGTAATCCAACTTGTCTGGAAAAATGTCCAACCGGAGCAATTTATGATTTGAGACAGTAAAAACTGCAAAAAAAAACAGCCGGTCCGAATGACCGTGCTGTTTTTTTATATTAGGAATGAAAAGAAAAAGAGGAGATGTTTATCTCTAGTGTTTATCTTAGGCCTTGAACCTTTAGCCAAACTTTGAAAGAGGTTAAGTTTAAGTTAAATTAAGAATTCAATGGCTGCTTCAAACTGTCAAATCGGACTGGAACCCCGTTGACAAAAATCAAGTGATATGATAACCTTTATCACAATTAAAGAGTTGGGGAGCTTATGCATTTAGGCTGAGAGGAAGTAAATCGCTGCTTCGACCCATGTACCTGATACGGATAATGCCGGCGTAGGGAATTTATGTCAAACTGCTGTGCATTCGTGTACAGTTTTTTTTGTTTAAATCAGGAGTGTCACGATCAGGAAAGAGAATTTTATTAGTGGAAAGAGGTAAGCTTATGTTAAGAAAAATCCTGGAAAATGTCAGGAATCAGCCGCCGCTGGTTCATTCCATCACCAACTATGTGACCGTGAACGACTGCGCCAACATCGTGTTGGCCTGTGGTGGGGCCCCGATTATGGCTGACGATATCAATGAGGTGGAAGAAATTATTGCCATTTGCAATGCCCTGGTCATTAATATCGGCACCCTTAACGAACGGACGGTGGCATCAATGATTAAGGCTGGGAAAGAAGCCAACCGTCTCGGTCGGCCGGTAATTCTCGATCCGGTCGGCGCTGGTGCTTCGACACTGCGGACGGAGACCGTCTTTACGTTGTTAAAGGAAGTACAGTTTAGCGTGATCCGGGGCAATGTCTCGGAAATCAAAACCATCGATTCAGGTAGCGGCACCACCAAGGGGGTTGATGCTGATATCAGTGATGCCATCAGTGAAGATAATCTGGACGGGATGGTTGCTTTTGCCAAAGCCCTCAGCCAAAAAACCGGGGCGGTTATTGCCATCACCGGCGCCATCGACATTGTCGCCGACAGCCAGAAAGCCCTGGTGATTCGCAACGGTCACCCGATGATGTCCCGGATTACCGGCACCGGCTGTATGCTGACCACGGTGATTGGCAGTTATTGTGGCGCCAATCCTGATGATCTGCTGCTGGCTACCGCCGCTGCCGTCAGTTGCATGGGCCTGTGTGGCGAGCTGGCCTTTGCCAGGGTTGCGGCTGAGCAGGCCGGAACGGCATCCTTTCGTACCTACCTGATTGACGCCATGAGCCGAATGGATGCTCAAACATTAGCAGGAGGAATCAAGATTGAAACTCGATAAGCAGGCAATGTTACTTTATGCGGTTACTGACCGCAGTTGGCTGGGTGATCAAACCCTGGTGGAGCAGGTGGAAGAAACCTTAAAAGGTGGGGCTACTTTTATTCAGTTGCGGGAAAAAGAGCTGGAAATTGAGGACTTTATCCGGGAAGCCCGGGCCATTAAAAAACTGACCGATGCCTACAAAGTTCCCTTTGTTATTAATGATGCCGTTGAGGTGGCTCTGGCAGTGGATGCCGATGGGGTACATGTTGGTCAGGACGATATGGATGCCAGAGAGCTTCGAAAACGGATCGGGGATAAAATCATCGGTGTTTCGGCGGATACGGTGGAGCTGGCATTAAAAGCCGAAGCCGATGGTGCCGACTATATCGGAGTTGGGGCCATCTATGCCACGGATACCAAAACCGATGCCACGGTGGTGGCTTTTGAAACGATTGCGGCGATCTGTCAGGCAGTATCGATTCCGGTGGTGGCCATCGGCGGGCTTAACGAAACCAATATTCATTGCTTAGCAGGCACGGGAGTGGACGGGGTTGCCCTGGTATCGGCGATTTTTTCAAAAGCCGATATTCGCAAAGCAACCCGGGAACTTCGACAATTATCTGAGGCGATGACCAGGGCATGAATCAGGTGAGTATAAACACGGAGGGGATCATCTTTGATCTGGACGGTACCTTGATTGACTCGATGTCAGCCTGGGAAAACATTGGCAGTGATTTTTTAAGAAAACACGGGATTGCTCCCCCGGATGATTTAAATGAGACCATCAAAACCATGAGTTTTGCTGAATCGGCCCGGTATTTTATTGAAGTTTATGGGATCGCCATGACCGAAGAACAGGTGGGGGATGAAATTAATGGGATGATCCGGGATAATTATGCCAGACACATCGAACTAAAACCCTTTGTCCGGGAAGTGCTTAATCGGTATTTTAATCAGGGCATCAAAATGGGAATTTTAACCGCTACACACAAGTCCTTGACAGAACTGATTTTAGAGCGCTTTGGTCTGCTGAATCATTTTGATTTTATTCTGACGTCCGGGATGACTGGTTTACCCAAAAGTCAGCCGGAGATTTACCATCGGGCGGTGTCCCAGCTACAAATACCGGCCCAGCAGATTACCATTTTTGAAGATGCCCTGTATTGTATCCGGGCGGCCAGAGCGACCGGCTGTCAGCTGGTGGGGGTTTATGATGAAGCCTCCAAAAATGATTGGGATGAGATTCAGAAGCTTTCGGATTTGAGTATTATGAGTTTTAAGGAGTTGCTGTGAGAAAAAAAGTCTTATCCATCGCCGGGTCGGATTGCAGTGGTGGTGCTGGCATCCAGGCCGATATCAAAACGATCATGGCTCATGGTAGCTATGCCATGACCGCAATCACTGTGTTGACCGCCCAAAATACCACTGGAGTCTATGGGATCGCCGAAGTGGCCAGTGAATTTGTCGAACAACAACTGGATTGTATCTTTACTGATATTTTTCCGGATGCCGTTAAAATTGGAATGGTTTATCGTGCCGAAATCATCAGAAGCATTGCCAGAAAACTAACGCAACATCAGGCCAGAAATGTTGTTCTTGATCCGGTGATGGTGGCCACCAGTGGGGGAAAACTGTTGAGTAATGATGCCATTGAAGCATTAAAAACCGAGCTGATGCCGCTGGCGGATCTCATCACGCCGAATATTCCCGAGGCCCAATGCTTATGTGGCTTTGACATTCGCTCAAAAGCCGAGATGGTTAGCGCCGCAAAAAAAATTGCCACAATCTACGCTGGTAACATTCTGATCAAGGGTGGTCATATGGTTGAATCTGCTGATGATTTTTTGTTGCTTCAGAATGGTGATCAACGAGCTGAAATCTGGTTGCCTGGGGAAAGAATAAAGAATCCCAATTCTCACGGCACCGGTTGCACCCTTTCCACGGCAATTGCCTGTAATCTGGCCGCTGGCGAGGACTTAGAAGAGGCCGTAAAAAAAGCCAAAGACTATGTCTCCGGAGCACTGGCGGCCAACCTCGATTTGGGAGCAGGCAGCGGCCCTCTGGATCATGGTTTTGGGATGATTTGGGAGCCGTAAAAAAATCCCGGCGCTTTTTTTAAAACCATCTGCAAATAAATAAAAGCCGATTACTTAGCCATCTTGATGCGTTGTTTGATGGTAAGTTATTTATAATGTACACAAGAGGTTGGA
>NZ_DJGY01000036.1:0-55690 GCF_002435675.1 Acetobacterium sp. UBA5834
GCGAAAGCCAAAGCAGAAGCAGAGGCAAAAGCCAAAGCAGAAGCCAAAGCAGAAGCAGAGGCAAAAGCCAAAGTAGAAGCAGAGGCAAAAGCCAAGGCAGAAGTAGAAGCGAAAGCCAAAGCAGAGGCGGAAGAACTTGCTCAAAAAGCAGCAGAAGCAAAAGCAGCTGCAGAGAAGAAAGCTAAGGCAGTGGCAGAAAAATCCAAGGCACTAATCGAAAAAGTGCATCATAAAGTTCAGGAAGAAGCAGCTGCAATTAAAAAAGCAGCGATTGAGAAACAAGCGTTGGAAGAAGCAAAAAAACAGGAACAAGCAAAAAAACAAGCAGAGCTTGAAGCCAAAAAAGAAACTGAAGCCAAGGCAGAATTAAAGGCCGAGCAAGAAGAAGCACAAAAAATCGAGCGGGCTCGTCAAAAAGAAGCCGAAGAAAAGGAAAAAAACAAAATCGAACTTGAGGATCGGCTACGTAAAGAAATCAGGAATAAAGCAAAAGAACTGCAAGAATTAACTGCAAGTGCGATTGAACGTGCAATTGCAAAAGAAAAAAACGTTCGCGCAGAAATTGCCGAAAAAAGAAAAAAAGCTCAAGCTGAAAAAGAACAGGCAAAAAAAGCTAAAAAAGAAAAAGAACTGCCGTTTCATCTTCTATAAAAATTTAGGAAGTTCCTTTTGATATCTCAAAAGGAACTTCTTTTTTGATAAATGACTGTCATGGGGTATGCATGCATTTGACTATACAATTAATTACGATTGTAATATAATAAAGTAGAATAAAGTAAAATTAAGTACAGGAAAATGAGGGAACAATGTCATACTTAGCGCTCTATCGAAAATATCGGCCACAAACTTTCGATGAGGTTGTGGGACAGGATAGTATTACGAAAATACTAAGAAATCAGATTAAGTTTAACCGAGTTGGACACGCTTACCTTTTCTCCGGAATTAGAGGAACCGGAAAAACATCGTTGGCAAAGATATTTGCAAAAGCAATCAATTGTCCCAATGGAATTGATGGAAACCCATGCAATCGCTGTGATGTTTGTTTGAAAATCGATCGTCCGGGAGTAATGGATATCATCGAAATCGATGGTGCTTCCAATCGCGGCGTCGATGAAATTCGCGAAATTCGTGAGCGCATAAAATATCCGCCGACTGTTGGCAAGTACAAGGTATACATTATCGATGAAGTACACATGCTCACAAAAGAGGCTTTTAATGCGCTATTAAAAACGCTGGAAGAACCACCGGAACATGCCGTATTTATATTGGCGACAACAGAACCGAATAAATGTCCGGTGACAATTTTATCCCGTTGTCAACGCTATGAAATCCGTCCGATACCGAAAGCGTTAATCATCGAACAGATGAAAAAAATCTGTCAGGATATTCAGGTGACCATGTCCGATGAGAGTTTTGATTTTATTGCAAGCCGGGGGGAGAACTCAATGCGTGATTCTCTCAGCTTATTGGATCAGATTATTGATCTCAAGGATGAAGCTGGCCATGTCACGGTTGAAGACCTACTGGCGTTTACTGGTATGGCAGAAAAACAGGCTATTGGTGACCTGGTAAAACTGATTCTTGCTCATGACAGCGCTGGCGTCTTGAGTAACTTACGGAACCTGGTTGATAATGGTAAAGATTCAATACTGTTAATGGATCAGATCATCGAATTTCTACGGGGAGTGCTGATTACAAAAACAGCAAAAGACACGGCTAAAGAAATACTACTCTGTAGTCCTGATGACTTTATCATATACCAACAATTAGGAAAAGAATTAACGTTTGACCGACTATATCGAATGATCAGCCTTTTAATAGAAGAAAAAAATAAACTCAAATACAGTAATCTACAGGCAATTATCGTTGAAATGGCTTTGTTAAAGATATGCCTCGGTGATCAACAGACAGCTTTGATTCCGGCGGTCGAAACAGTTTTCCAAAACAACGAAAAAAAACCGCTGCTGCAAAGTAGACCTCACGATAGGCTGGAGAAAACATGCCGAAAGTCAGAAATTCAGGCAGAGTCACTAAAACGTCCAGCTGAATATGAAATAGTAAAAAGTGAAATAAGCAAGTCGGCGGCAGATGTTATTTCGGTGCCAGCAGAGAAATCTGAAACAACTAATAGCGCAGACGAGGGGCCGGAAGGTGAATCGGACAAGGCTCCGGTTCATGCAAAATCGGATATTAAAATAAAAAGTGGAAGCAGCCGTCACGATGGGATGCTATTCTTTAAAATGCTTTGTGAAGAAATCGGAAAAACAAACTCAGGTCAGGCTATGTTTTTAAAGCGCGGTGAACCGACGTTGGAGGATGAGACACATCTTTTGATTGTTTATTCGCCTGAAAACAGAAACTTTTACCAGTTTGTCAATAAACCAGAGTTAATTAAAGGTTTTGAAATGGCTCTTTTGCAAAAGTTGGGCAAGGAAATTTCGATCACAATTAAACTGGAAGACGAGAATTTTAACGAACTTGACCTGGTCGAAAAAACCTTGAGAATCGTTAATGATCAGGCAGTAAAAATAATCAATGCCGATGACGAACTGTAAAATTAGGGTAAAAAGATAGTGATAATCATAGACCATTAGTGTTATAATAATGAAGTTATTAAGAATAGAAAATCACAGGAGGATAGAATGGCAAAAAGAAAATTGCCGGTCGGAATGGGCGGCGGAAACATGAATAACATGATGAAACAAGTGCAGAAAATGCAACAAGATATGGCGAAGTTACAAGCCGAACTGGAAGAACGTGAAGTAGAAGCTACTGCAGGCGGTGGTGCTGTTAAAGTGGTTGCAACAGGAAAAAAAACGATTCTGTCAATTAAGATCGATCCGGAAGTGATTGATGAAGATGATATTGAAATGCTGGAAGACCTGGTGGTTGCTGCGGTCAATGAGGCCATCGTCAAAGCAGAAGACATGGTTAATGCTGAAATGGGCAAAATTACCGGTGGAATGAATATTCCAGGTTTAATGTAGTGCTCGATGGGTTATTATCCAAAAACCCTTGAGCGGTTGGTTCTGGAGTTGGGTAAACTACCGGGGATCGGAGAAAAATCAGCACAACGATTAGCCTTTCATATTCTTAGCCTCTCGGATGAAGAGATTGCAAGCTTATCTGAGGCACTAACGTCTGCTAAAGCTAAAATTGGACTATGTCAGAAGTGTTATACCATCACGGATAAAGAAATCTGCGATATTTGTGAGAATCCGAAGCGGGATCAACAAACCATCTGCGTTGTACAAAACAGCCGGGATATTTTTGCAATTGAAAAAACCCGGGAGTATAATGGGCTGTACCATGTTCTGCATGGTGCCATCTCACCGCTGGACGGGATTGGACCGCAGGACATCAAAGCCAGAGAACTATTACTGCGTCTTGGAGAAAATGACATTAAAGAAGTTATCATGGCAACAAATGCTACCGTAGAAGGGGAGGCCACAGCCATGTATTTAGGGAATCTGATCAGTCCCCTTGGTGTAAAAGTCACCAGGTTGGCAAAGGGTATTCCCATCGGTGCGGATCTTGAATATACAGATGAAATCACATTAATTAAAGCCTTTGAAGGAAGAAGTGAGATATAAACCTCTAATAATTAAAGGAGAATTAAGATGTTTGTTAAAGAAGGAATCATTGCATCACCTGGTATTGTCATTGCGAAGGCACTTGTTTACGAAAAAGTCATAGTTGAAGTCAATAAAAATAAAGTAGAGAACCCAGACAAAGAAATCGAAAAGTTCCAGAATGCCATAAAGAAAAGTCATGAGCAGTTGGAAACAATCCGGATACAAGCAATTAGTGAGCTCGGTGAGGAAGAAGGTGCGATCTTTGAAGCCCATGCCATGGTTTTGGATGATCCGGAATTTGTTGAAGGGGTAGAAGCAGAAATTAATGATAGTCATCTCAGTGCCGACAATGCGGTTAAGATTGTAACCGATCGTTTTTATGAGATCTTTGATCAGATGGATGATCCCTATTTCAGCGCCCGGGCAGCCGACATAAAAGACGTCGGAACACGAGTGCTCCAGAATATTCTGGGAATTGTCCAGGCAGATTTATCCCAACTGGATGAAGATGTGATTATTATCGCCGATGATTTGACGCCATCGGATACGGCACAGATGGATAAAAAGCGGGTGAAGGGTTTTGCCACCAATATTGGCAGTCGAACATCGCATACCGCCATTATGGCCCGTAGTTTGGAAATTCCAGCTGTTCTTGGTTTGTGTGATATTACGGAGACTGTTAAAACCGGAGACTTAATGGTTGTTGATGGTTTGACAGGCAGGGTTTGCGTTAATCCCGGCAATGAAGAGTTGGAATTCTACGAAAAAGAAAAACAAAAATATCTGGATTATTTAAAAGAGTTGGAAGAATTAAAAGATTTGGATGCGATTACGCTGGATGGCAGAAAGGTTGAGCTGGTTGGAAATATCGGCGAACCCAATGATGCGGCAGGAGTTCTGAAGAACGGAGGTGTCGGTGTTGGGCTATACCGAACCGAATTTCTGTACATGAACAGCGATGTAATGCCCGGCGAAGAAAAACAGTTTGCGGCCTACCGTTCAGTATTAGAAGCGTTTCCTGACGGGCCGGTAATTATCCGAACCCTGGATATCGGCGGGGATAAAAAACTCCCCTATTTGCCGATGGATGACGAACTGAACCCATTTTTGGGTTTACGGGCAATTCGTTTGTGTTTTAAAGAGGTCGGCTTATTTAAAATCCAACTCAGGGCAATCCTGCGGGCCAGTGTATATGGTCATGCACATATTATGTTTCCGATGATCTCCTCGATTACCGAGGTGAGACAAGCAAAAGCCATCCTGCAAGACTGCATGAAAGAACTGGATGATGAGCAGATTGCTTATGACAAGGACGTAAAGGTGGGAGTTATGATTGAAATTCCGTCGGCAGCGATTGCCGCCGACATTATTTCAAAAGAGGTTGATTTCTTCAGTATTGGCACAAACGATCTCTGTCAATATACGCTGGCGGTAGACAGAATGAATCAGGAAGTCTCATACCTATATGACCCGTTTAACCCAGCTATATTGCGTCTGATTCAATTGGTAACGGCTACGTCGGACAAAAAAGATCAGTTCTTTACCGGGATGTGCGGTGAAATGGCTGGCGATCCTCTGGCGGCAATACTCCTATTGGGTCTGGGTCTTGATGAATTCAGTATGAGTGCGTTATCAATTCCTCAGATTAAGAAGATTATTCGCAGTGTTCGCTATGAAGATGCAAAGGCCATCGCTACGGCCGCTCTTAATATGGAGACGGGTGAGGAAATAATGGATTTTGTGCAGGAATCAATGAAAAAATTAAATCTATATATTTAAAAACAATCATTAGGAGGATTACAATGATAAAAAAAGAAGTAACAGTTTTAAATGCAACAGGTTTGCATGCCCGCCCTGCGTCAATGTTTGTGCAAACAGCCGGAAAGTTCAAATCAAAAATATTTGTAATCAAAGAAGGAAATTCAATTAATGCCAAGAGCATTATGGGCATTATGGCTGGCGGGATTTCTCAGGGAACAACCATTGAGATTCAGGCCGAAGGCGATGACGAAACTGAAGCAGTGGATGCACTGGTGCAATTAATTAATGATAAGTTTGGCGAATAGTTTCTTTGAAATAAAAAAATTAAGAAATAACTGTTAATTGAGGAGATTATGAGGTAAAATGAGATAAATATCACAATGAATAATGGAGGAATTAAAATGAGCAGTAACAAATTATATTTTGTTGGCGGACTTTTTCTGGGAACCATCATCGGCGGGACATTGGGTGTGTTGCTGGCGCCATCGTCAGGCGATGAAACTCGAAAGAAATTGATTGAAGGCACTGAAGGCGCACTGGGTAATGCCTATGATCAAGCCGTGGAATATGGTGAAAATCTCAAAGAACAATTCCAGGATATGCAAGAACAATTTACTGAACGGGTAAATGAATATAAGAATCAGATTGAAAGCAAAATTCAGGAAATTCAAGACGAAGTTGAACAGGATATTGCTGATCTGAGTGAGGAATTGGAAGCCCTTGAAAAAGAAGAAGCGGAGTCAAGTGAAGAGGCTGAAGTTGCAGCTAAAGAAGAGTAGAGGTTGGAAGTCATAAATGATAACGCTAAATTTTAGCTTGTGGGAACTGGCTCTATTACTTGTGGGTGTTGCCTTCGTATTTGGAACCGTTTATTTAGTTAAGCTGTTTAAAAGTCTGGCAGCAACCTTCGACACAACCACAAAGCTTTTGGAAGAAAACCGTCTGGCTCTTCACAGCATTATGGAAAATACCGACGACATCACAAAATCGACAGCCCAGATTGTGGATAAGTCAAATCTGATGGTAGATGAGGTTGAATTGGCGTTTAATACTATTAAACAGGATGTGATTGACCCCGTGGTTAAGGCCGCATCGATTTTGAAGAGAGGCTTGGGAGTTTTTCAAACCAGAAATAGAAAAGATAAGGTATAGGCCGTGGATTACAGCCCTGGGCCCAATGACGGTGGTTACCTCATTGGGCCTTGTTTTGAATTTACAGATTAATTGTGAAATGGAGATTATATGAGCAGTAACAGCATAATTGAAATGGAAAAAACAAGTATGGTCAGTATTAAAGGCGAAATCGACATTTATTCTATTGAAAAATTCAGGGAAATAATTGAAGAAAAAATAAGAACACAGGCCCCGGAAATCATTTTAGACTGTTCTGAGTTATCTTATATGGATAGCACCGGCATGGGGGTTCTCATTGAATTGCGAAATAAAACGAAAGAAATGGGACAAAAAATTATTATGATAAATCCACGGCCCAACATCAAAAAATTGTTGTCACTCACAGGCGTTGATAAGATCATTGAAATCGTAGACAACCCTGTAAACTAAGCAAATTGAGAAGGGGAAGAAGAATGGATAGTATAAAACTGACATTACCGACCAAACCTGAGTATGTCAGCCTGGCACGGCTAACAATTGCATCAGTGGCAAATAATATGGGATTTTCAATCGGCGACGTGGAAGATCTGAAAGTTGCCGTATCCGAGGCGTGTACAAATGCCTTAAACCATAGTAAGAATACCGATACAACCTACGATTTGACCTATGTTGTTGAGAACAATAAATTAGTTTTTACGGTAACCGACCGAGGTATTGGTTTTGAGCCAGAAACAGTGGCCAAGCCGGATCTTAATGGCCAACAATTAGGGGGGTTTGGTTTATTTATCATCAAATCACTAATGGATAGGGTGGAAATAGTTAGTGAGAGAGGATCTGGAACCTCAATTACCATGATCAAGAACCTATCGACGACCCATGAAATATGAAAGAAAAATCAGTAAGGAAGATGTCAAAAAGCTATTTGCCGAGTACGAAGAAACACGGGATCGGGAGCTAAGAGATCTGATTATCGAGAATTATCTTTATATTCCCAAGATTCTGTCCCGGAAATATGGGCATAAGAACGGCGATAATGAAGATATTTTTCAGGTCGCCTGTCTGGGTTTAATGTATGCGGTGGAACGCTTTGACGTCAGTCGCGGCTATGAGTTTGATACTTTTGCCACACCAACGATAATTGGCGAAATAAAGCGCTATTACCGGGATCGAGAATGGCTGATCCGGATACCTCGTAAGGTTCAGGATCTCAATCGGGAGATAAACCAAACCCGAACGACCCTGGAACATAAGCTGATGCGGTCGCCAACGATCTCTGAAATTGCCGTGTATCTGGAGATATCAGAAGAAAGTATCATAAAAGCGATGGAAAGTAGCAATGCGTACTATCCGAAATCGTTATCAATGGAATATGAAAGCAATCAGGATGGACAGGAAGTCAGCCTGATGGATTTATTGGGAAACCTGGATAACAACATGGAAAATGTCGAGAATATCGATCTTTTAAAGCAGAAAATTCAATCACTTAATCCGGTTGAACGGATTATTGTTGAACAGCGATTTTTTCGGGGAAAAACCCAAAAAGAAGTGGCCGAGTTTATTAACAAATCCCAGATGACGGTATCGCGAATTGAAAAAAAAGTTATGAAAAAAATAAAAGAAGATCTATAAATAAATCTTTTTGTGGATTATTTTTTAGAAATAATATAAAATAGCTTTATACCAAAAAAACCAATTAAATCATTGGCAAAATAAGCGAGGGGGAAACAGCATGAAAACGTATCCAACAAAGAACATCCGTAACATTCTTATACTAGGTCACGGTGGGAGCGGAAAAACAACCTTGACTGAAGCATTGGCATTTAATGCAGGTGCCGTTGATCGTATGGGAAAAATTGACGAGGGAAATACCCTATCGGACTTTGATCCAGAAGAAAAAAGACGAAAGTTTTCAATTTCATCATCTATTATTCCTTTAGAATTTGGTGGACATAAGATCAATCTTATTGATGTGCCAGGTTATTTTGATTTTATTGGGGATGCCTATGCGGCACTTCGAGTGGCCGATGCGGTTGTTATCGTCGTTGATGCACTTTCGGGTGTTCAGGTCGGAACTGAAAAAGCTATCGAACTTTTGGAAAAAACAAATATTCCAGCATTTATTGTTGTTAATAAAATGGATCGTGAAAATGCCACCTTTGCCAAGGTGATGGACGAATTAAAAGAAACCTTTGGCAATAAGGTTGTGCCTTTTGAATTACCAATGGGTGAAGGAGAGGCGATGAATGGGGTTGTCAACATCGTTGATCTGACTGGTAGCCAGCGAAAAGACAATCGTTGTTTTGATGTGCCCATCACAGATGAAATGAAAGCAGAACTGGAACCCTATCGGGATATGATTATGGAGTCAGTAGCCCAAACCAGTGAAAGTCTGATGGAGAAATACTTTGAAGGTGAAGAACTGACCCGGAATGAAATCCATACCGGGATTCGTCAGGGGATCGATAATGGTGAAATAATTCCGGTATTGTGTACCTCTGCCGTTTTGAATATTGGGGTGGAAACCCTGGAAAACATGATTATAGAATACCTGCCATCGCCAGGCAAGGGGAAATTTGAAATTGGAAAAGATCCCCGGGACAAAAAAGAAATCGAGCGCAAATGTAGCAATAATGAACCATTTTCGGCATTGGTATTTAAAACGATTGCCGACCCCTATGTTGGCAAGTTATCAATTTTTAAAGTGATGTCAGGGGTTTTGGATCATTCAGTTGAAGTATATAATGCAACCCAGGAAGTTAAAGAAAAAGCCAATCATATTTACGTATTAAGAGGAAATAAACAGATCGAGGTCGAAAAGCTGGAAGCTGGGGATATCGGAGCGTTTTCCAAGTTAAATGATACGGTTACCGGGGATACCTTAACCAGCATCAAATCGCCCATCGTGTATGATAAAATAGAATTGCCCAAGCCAATTATATCGATGGCGATTGAACCCAAAACCAAAGCAGATATCGATAAATTGGCCACTGGCCTGCACCGTCTGGTGGAAGAAGATCCAACCATGACAGTGAGCCGAAATAAGGAAACCAAGCAAACATTGGTCTCCGGTTTGGGAGAGATGCATCTGGAAATTATTTCTCAAAAACTGAAACAAAAATTCGGTGTCGATGTCAATCTGGTTGATATGAAAGTGCCATATCGGGAAACCATTAAGAAAAAAGCAACGGCTGAAGGAAAACATAAAAAACAATCCGGTGGTAGCGGCCAGTTTGGTCATGTCTGGATTGATTTTGAGCCCGGCGATGATCCCAATGCACCATTTCAATTTGTTGATAAGGTTGTTGGTGGGGCGGTTCCGCGTAACTTCATCCCGGCCGTGGAAAAGGGTTTGGAAGCGTGTATGATTGAAGGTGTTCTGGCTGGTTATCCGGTTACTGGTGTCAAAGCAACGCTCTATGATGGATCCTATCATGCTGTGGACTCCGATGAAATGTCCTTTAAAATGGCGGCCACCTTGGCTTACCGCAAAGGCATGAAGGAAGCGGCACCAGTTCTTCTGGAACCAATTTATCACATTGATATTACCGTCCCGGAAGAGTATATGGGTGATATCATGGGTGATTTAAACAAAAAACGTGGGCGTATCATGGGAATGGAATCAGCAGCGGGGGGACGACAACGAATTTTAGCAGAAGCCCCGCTGGCGGAAATGTTCAAGTATGCCACGGAGTTACGTTCGATGACCCAAGCGAGAGGTGAGTTTTCAATGGAATTCGTTCGTTATGAAGAAGCTCCAATGATTATTGCTGAAAAAGTTATCGCTGCGGCACAAAAAGAAAAAGAACAATAAAGCTGACTTTAACAGCCTGAGGCGGGAAGAGATTCCCGCCTTTCTTTCTGCAAAGAAACGGAGTGGAATCGTGGTTGTTCAAATCAACAAGAGTATGTTATAATAATTCGATTAGGTTACGAAGGAGCAGTCAATGGAATTATTAGAAGAAAAAATCAGACAAGAAGGCCTCGTCAAAGGCCAGGGAATCCTAAAAGTGGATTCTTTTTTAAATCATCAGTTGGATGTGAAATTATTTGAAGAAATGGGAAAGGTTTTTGCCAAACGCTTTGCCGGAGAGGGAGTCAATAAAATCCTGACAATTGAGACATCAGGAATTGCCATTGCAACCAGTACCTCCAGGTATTTTGACTATTGTCCGGTGGTTTTTGGAAAAAAATATGTATCGCTTAATTTAGACGAGGAAATTTATTCCAGTGATGTCTATTCTTATACCAAACAGCAGGCTTATAAAATTATGGTATCAAAGAAATATCTAAATCCAACCGATCGTATTTTAATTATCGATGATTTTCTGGCCAATGGCAAAGCGGTCGAAGCGTTAATCGATTTAATCAATCAGGCCGGGGCCACCCTGGTGGGCGTGGGAATCGCTATCGAGAAAGGTTTTCAGGATGGCGGGGCGTTAATCCGTGAGCAGGGTGTCGCCCTGGAATCTCTGGCGATCATCGATGACATGAGTAAGGAAAAAGGGATTATATTCCGTGATCAATCAGGAAAGAAGTGAAACGATGGACAACAATGGACCCATTGGCGTCATCGATTCGGGCATCGGTGGTTTTACCGTCCTGAAAGCACTTCAAGACCGACTGCCCAATGAAAATTATCTCTACTTTGGCGATTCAATGCGAATGCCTTATGGTGAGCGGGAAAACGACGAACTGATCATGCTGGCAAATACCATAATCCGTGATCTCGAAAATAGAGGGGTAAAAGCTGTGGTCTTAGCCTGCAACACCCTGTCTTCGCTGATTGTTGAGCTGAGCGCCCGGGTGCCGCTGTTTAGTGTCATTGAAGCCGGAGTTCAAGAAACGCTCAACTGGCGGGATCGGGGTCTGGTTGGACTGATTGCCACCACGGCCACCGTCAAAAATCGGGGCTACGAAAAGGAACTGGAGTTGTGGACCCGGGAGGTCGAGTATATTGCTCAGGGAACCCATACCCTGGCCAAGGTCATTAATGATGGTCAGGGTGATTTAAAAATCCTGAAAAACAATATCCGAGAGGCCGTTGAACCAATTTTATTAAAGGGTATCAAAAAAGGTATTGTTATCGAGGAACTGCTACTGGGGTGTACTCATTTTCCGATTGTGGCAGTTACCATCCGACAAATGTACCCGGAGCTAGAGCTGATCAACCCGGCCAATGGCCTGGTTCGGCAGTTAAACAAGCACCTGGCCGAGTTTAATTATTTTAACACCCAGGACGAAGTTGGCAGTACCCAAATTCTGACAACAGCCGATTACGACATTTTTGAGCGAATGATCAAAGAATTGGAACTTGATTGTGATTCACTGGAACTGACAGAACTGAAACTACCATAATTCAGTTGATCACAGAATTTTAAAGAGATTATGGCAGTTGGAAGACACTAAGAATGAACTGCTATTAAAATAAGGAGTAACTATGACAACAGAAGCACCAGTAAAAAAAATAGTATATAGCGGCATCCAACCATCGGGAACCTTTACCATTGGCAATTATTTTGGCGCCATGAAAAACTGGGTAAAGATGCAGGAAGACTATCGTAGCCTTTTCTGTGTGGTCGATCTGCATGCCATCACCATGCCCCAGAATCCGGCCGATTTACGCAGACGGACTTATGAATCGATTGCGCTGCTGTTAGCCCTGGGGATTGACCCGGAAAAATCGATCCTTTATGTGCAATCAATGGTACCGGAGCATTCAGAGCTGGCCTGGATTCTAAATTGTTCAACCTATATGGGCGAACTGAGCCGCATGACGCAATTTAAAGACAAATCCCAAAAGCAGGGGGAAAACATCCGGGTTGGCTTGTTTGACTATCCGGTGCTGATGGCTGCAGATATTTTACTTTATCAAACCGATCTGGTGCCGGTGGGCAACGACCAGCGTCAGCATGTGGAACTGGCCCGGGACATTGCCATTCGTTTCAATCAGAATTTTGGTAACGTCTTTAAGGTGCCGGAAGCGTATTTTGGCGAGTCGGGAGCTCGGATTATGAGTCTTCAGGAACCAAATCGAAAAATGTCCAAATCGGATGAAAATGCCAATGCCTTTATTTCGTTGTTGGATGACTCTAAAACGATTATCAAGAAGTTTAAACGAGCCGTTACCGATTCGGATATGGCTGTCTATCATAATCGTGAAGAAAAAGCTGGGGTTTCTAATTTAATGGAAATTTATTCCTGTGCCACCGGAAAAAGTCTGGAAGAAGTCACCCGGGAATTTGATGGCAAGGGCTATGGAGATTTCAAGCTGGCCGTCGGCGAAACGGTCGCCGATACCCTTTTGCCAGTTCAAAACGAGTATCACCGGTTACTCGGTGAAAAGGCTTATCTGGAACAGATTATGCATGTTCATGCCGAAAAGGCCTCCCAGATTGCCTGGCGAACCCTGTCAAAGGTGCGCAAAAAAGTAGGTTTTGTGACCGTATAATATTCAGGACAGTTTTGATCACCATCTTCCAAAAAGGGATGGTGATTTTTTAAAATAGCGGATAATTAAGAGGGAGAAATTCAGAAAGGAAAAACGGATGGGAATTACAATGATCGTCGGCCGGCAATCTCAGCGTTTGAGTCAGGAAGTCTATCGCCAGATTGGTGCAGCCCTGGATGCAGGTAAAGAAAAGCTATATTTAGTGGTACCGGAGCAGTTTACGCTGGGTGCCGAAGAAGCCCTGATCAAGGCCAATCGGTTGTCCGGGTTGCTTGATGTCGAAGTGCTGAGTCCCAAACGGCTGGAAAATCGGGTGCTTCAGGAAACCGGTGGACTGACCAAGACCTATATGGACAGCCACGGTAAAAATATGCTGCTGCAAAAAACCCTGGGAGACATTCAGGAACAATTAACCATTTATCGATCGAGCGTGAAGAAACCCGGTTTTCTGCTAAACATAGCAGATCTGATTGGTGAACTTAAGCAGAATGAGATCTCACCGGAAAATCTGGAAGAAACGAGAAAGCGCCTGAATCAGGGGATCATGCCTCAAAAATTGGGAGATGTGATTAAAATCTATCGCCATTTTCAGGAATTATTGGGAAATGATCGTAAAGACGAAGAAGACTTACGTAATTTTGTTTGCGGAAAAATACCAACGGCAGAATTTCTTAAAGATAGTGAAATCTGGATTGATGGTTTTCAGAATTTCTCAGCCCAGGATTACCGGATGATTGGAAATCTGCTGGAAACAGCCACAGAAATCCATATTGCCTTGCCCTGGGATCCCAATCCCGTTGCCAGGGATCTAGAAGTGTTTCACTTAACAGCCACTACCATGGACGCCATCAAAGCAATCGGGGCTCGGGCCCAGGTTTCATTTAAGGTGGAAAAGATTTCTAGTGTGCATCAAAAAAAACCGGAGCTTGCTCACCTGGAAGCCAATCTTTTTGCCTATCCCAAGCTGAAATACCCGGAAGCAGTCCATCAAATCAGCTTGATCCAATGCCAGAATACCTGGGAAGAGGTGGAAATGGGTGCCCACACGATTCTTGAGTTGATCCGGGAAGAGGGGCTGTCCTTTCGTGATATAGTGGTTCTGGCCGGTGATCTGGACGAATACGGCAGCATTATTAAGCGCATTTTTGCGCAATATCAGATTCCCTTTTTCATGGATGATCTCCGGGCCATTGGCGATAATCATCTGGTCGAAGCAGTGGTGACAGCGTTGGAGGCGATCCAGAGTAACTACCGGCTTGATGATGTTATTGGTTTTGTTAAAACCGGGTTTTCACCGATTTCCCTGTCTGAATGTGAAGATCTGGAAAACTATGCTTTGGAGTTTGGCATCCGGGGCAAACAATGGGAGCAGGAATTTTCCAAAATCAGCCAGAATTCGGCTCTGGAACTTGTAAGTCTGAATGCGTTGCGGGTTAAACTAATTACTCCCCTGGCTCAGCTCAAAGCAGCGCTCAAGGCTGGACAAACCTGCCAGGATTATACCCGAACCCTCTATGAATTTCTGGTCACAATCAAAACCCCGGAAAAAATTGAGGCCCTGGTGGAACAACTTTTACAGGAACAAAATTATGAAGCGATGGAGATTTATCACCAGATTTGGAATATTCTAATGGAAGTCTTTGATCAGATTGTCGAAACCATGGGAAGTGATGAAGTGACTGGTGAAGAATATTTGCGGATCTTAAAAAGCGGATTTCAGGGCTATCAGTTGGGGATTATTCCACCCTATCGGGACTATGTCAGCATCACTGATCTACGCCGGAGTCGTAGCTCGGCTTTTGAGGTTCTGATTGTTTTTGGTCTGAACGAAGGTAAAATTCCCGGCGCTGGGAGCGAGCCCAATCTTTTTTCAGATCTGGAACGGCAGATTCTTGGGGCGAACCAGATCTGGCTGCAAAACAATCGCAGTTTTCAGATGGATCAGGAACGGTTTCTGGTTTATGATCTGTTGACAAAACCACAGTCCCGGTTGGTCCTCCATTGGGCTTTAGCCGATCTGGAAGGCAACAGTCAGCAGCCCAGTATTCTGGTCAGCCAGATTCTGGGAATCTTTCCGACAATTGAGATCATCTCAACCCTTACTGATGGGGTAGCAGCGTTCTGGAACAGCCTCAGTACTCCCGATGCGACCCTGTGGCACCTGGTCAATTACCTCCGTAAAAGCCAGACCGAGTCTAGTGCGACCCAGCAGGAAAGGGTACTGTGGGCAGAAGTACTAGACTGGTATCAAAACAATCCGGCCTACCGAAAAAACATTGACAATCTGATGCAGGCCCTGAACTATGCCGGAGTTTCTCAGGCCATGACCGGAACAGAGGCTGCTGCGCTTTACGGTAAAAATCTGCGAACCAGTATTACCCGATTGGAAACCCACCGTCAATGCCCCTTTTCCCATTATGTCCGATATGGTTTAAAACCGGAGGGGCGGCCTATTTATACGATTGCAGCGCCAGAAATTGGTACCCTGCTTCATGAACTGATTGACGGTTTTTTTAGGGCTGTACGGGAGCAGCAACTTGATCTGCGTACCCTGCCAAAAATCAAACGGGATACCCTGCTGGAAGAGGTGCTGGAAAGCTGCCTGCCGCAGATCAAAACCAATGTTTTTAACAGCACTGGCCAAAACCAGTATTTAGGCAAAAAACTGGAACGGGTGGGTAAAAAGTCGATTGACATTCTGGTGCAACAACTGTGTGCCGGGGATTTTGAACCCCAGGCTACTGAGTTCTGCTTTGAACAGGAGTTAAGCCTACCGGATGCCAAACTGGGTGAGGTCAAAATTTACGGCAAAATTGACCGGTTGGACCTCTATCAAAAAGACGGCCACACCTGGGTCAAGGTGATTGATTATAAAACTGGCAGTAAGAAACTGGGTTACGATGACATTTATTATGGTCTTTCGCTCCAACTGCTGGTCTATCTCGACGGGGCGATGACCGTTATCCCGGCTGAGGAGATCCTGCCTGGTGGAACCTTCTACTTTTATGTGGATGATCCGATGCCTCGGCTAGATTTTGGCGAGAATGTTCAGGCAGCCATTAACAAGTCCTTTAAGCTTAATGGGCTGCTGTTGGATGATGATCTGGTCATTGCCGCCATGGATCATGATGCTGATGCTAAAACATCGGACATTTTGCCAGTATACCGGTCGGAATTCAAACTTAAACAGGACGAATTTACGGACATTATCGACTACGTCCGAAAAACCGTAATCCGTCAAATTAAAAATATTTATCAGGGTGATATAAAGATCCGGCCCTATAAAAAAGGTGCAGACTATGCCTGTCAGTATTGCGATTACAAAGGCATCTGCCAGTTTGACGAGGCGATCAGCCAGGGCGGGTATGAGGTGCTGAAATCAGCGATGAAAAAAGAACAGTTCTTTACACTAATCCGGGAAGGAGAAGGCAATGAAGTGGACCAGTGATCAGTTAGAAGCAATCGAAAACCGGGAAAGCAACATGTTGGTTTCTGCTGCCGCCGGATCAGGTAAAACAGCACTGCTGATCCAGCGGATTATACGCATTATTCTGGAAGAAAAGGTTGGTGTTGATGAGCTGCTCATTCTGACCTTTACCCGGGGGGCTGCTGGCGAAATGAAAAATCGTCTGAGTCAGGCTTTGGCCCGGGAACTGGAAAACCCCAAAAATGACCGCAGCTTTTTAATGAAGCAAATAAATAGTTTAGGGGGGGCTTCCATTTCCACCCTGCATTCTTTTTGTCTTAGCGTTTTACGCCAATATTTTCATAAGGGTGACATTGACCCGGGTTTTGCCATTGGCAATGATACGGAAATGGCATTGATGCAAAAAGAGGCTCTGGAAGAGGTCTTTGAAGAAGAATACCAGCAAGCCATCGCCCGGAGAGATTCAGAAGCGTCCGAGCAGAGCCAGGAAATAAATCAGAAACAAAATGATCGGGATATCGATTTTTTGGATCTGATCGAAAAATACAGTGGCAATAAAAATGATCAGGCATTAAAAGACACAGTGGAAACCCTCTACCGTTTTCTGGCCACCCAGCCAAATCCCGGGATCTGGAGTCGTCAGGCCTTGACATTGTTTGATTGCGATCAGAAAAGCCTGAAAACATCGGTGTGGGGTAAGGCCTTGAAAAAAATAATTAAAACCGAGCTTCAGGGGGCCATGGATGCCGCCATTAAAGCCAGAGACCTCAGCGCTGCTGCCGGTTTTGAGAAAACCCATGAGCAGATGATAAGTGAAGAGGCGATGCTAAATTCCCTAAAAAAAGCGCTACAAGACGATCTGGTTGCGGGGCTGGAAGCGTTAAAAAATCTTAGCTATGAACGCTTTAAAGGGTCGGCCAAAGAGAATAAGGAACATAATGAGCAAATCAAAAAATATCGGGATGAAGCCAAGAGCTGTATCGCAAAACTGCAGAAACGTTTTGCCATCAATCTGGAGGAGATGGTTCAGGAGCTTAATGATCTGAAAAAACCGATGGCCGATCTGGTGGCACTGACCGAAAAATTTTGGGCGGCCTTTCAGGCCCAGAAAGCCCGGAAAAACCTCGTCGATTACAATGACCTGGAGCAGCTGACCCTTAAGATTCTGATGGATCCGGATGTGGCGGCAGAGGTTCGCTCCCGCTATCGCTATATTTTTCTGGATGAATATCAGGACACCAATGAAATGCAGGAAACCATCCTCCAGCAAATTGTTCGGGATAATAATTATTTTATGGTCGGGGATGTTAAACAAAGCATCTACCGCTTTCGTTTGGCTGATCCAACTATTTTTATCGGCAAGTATGAACGTTTTGGTCGGGATGAAGACCCCAATAATCGTCTGGTGACCCTTAATCAGAATTTCCGATCAGCCCAGGGGGTGATCAACAGCGTCAATGCTGTTTTTGAGAAAGTCATGAGTGCCGGACTGGGGGAAGTCAATTATGATGAACAGGCTCGGCTTAACAAGGGTCTGCCCCATGAAGGGCCCTATCAAAAAACCGAGATCCATATCATTGAAGAGCAGCAGCAGGAAACCGAGGATGGTGATCGTGAGGCTTTTGATCAAGTGGAACAGGAAAATCTGACGGCTGTCGAAGTGGAGGCCCGTTTTGTGGCCAGGCAAATTCAAGCGTTGGTTGGCACAACCTTTTTTGATACTCGCCATAATCAAGAACGGGTCATCGGTTATGGTGATTTTGGAGTGCTGATGCGCAGTGTTGTCGGAAGAGGAGATGTCTATCTCAAAGTTTTCAGCGAAATGGGGATTCCCACCTATTTCGACGGCGGTACCAATTATTACGAGTCGCTGGAAATCACGATGATTCTAAACTTGCTGAACCTGATGGACAATCAGCATCAGGATTTGCCGCTACTGAGTATTATGACCTCACCGATCGGCAATTTTACCACCACCGAATGTACCCGGCTGCGGATTACCCATCCTCAGGGATTTTTTTATCAGGCTGCGGAAGCCTATGCTCAGACTGAAGCTGACGAGCTGGCGCAAAAACTGGCTGCCTTTTATCAAAAACTGACAAAATGGCGCGATCAATCCAAGCTGATGCCAGTGGAAGATTTTCTCTGGAAAATTTATCTGGAATCCGGTTATTATGCTTTTGTCGGGGCCTTGCCCGGTGGTGAACAGCGGCAGTGCAATTTACGGATTTTGTTGAAGCGGGCTGGCGATTATAAAAAATCGACCCTCAAGGGTTTGTATCAATTCATCCGCTTTGTTGAAAATATGAAGAAATACAAACAGGATATTTCGCCGCCAGCCCTGGTTGGTAATGATCAGGCGGTGGTTCGGCTGATGACGATTCATAAAAGTAAGGGGCTTGAATTTCCGATTGTTTTTCTTACCGGAATCGGAAAAGGCTTTAATAAGCGCAGTAATTATGCCCAGGTGTTATTCCATAAAGAGCTGGGGATCTGCCCGGACTATGTCAATTTGGAAAAACGCTACAAACATAATTCGCTGGCCAAGGAGGTCTGCAAGTCCCAAAGTAACATCGAAATGCTTTCTGAAGAAATGCGGCTGCTGTATGTGGGGATGACACGAGCTGAAGAAAAGCTGGTGATCGTTGGAACAGTGAAGAACTGTGAAAAAGCCTGGCAAAAATGGTACAGCGAGCCGGACGAATACCACCTTCTCAATGCCGCTAGTTTGCTGGATTGGGTGATGATGGGCGTATTGGCGGGCCGGGATCCGGCGCTGTCCAATCGGGAGCTGGATGATTTTAGCATTGTATATCATCAGGCTGATCGGTTTACCGAAAACACGGAAATCAAGCAGAATTCAGCTGATCGGTCACTAGTGAATGATTCGGGGAGGGATGATCCGAAAGCAGTAGTAGATAAGGCAACACGTTTCATTTCACAGGCCGACCGGGAGGCTATTTACCAGCGCCTGGATTTTAGCTATCCGGCCAAAGCGGAGAACGAACTACCCAGTAAGATGAGTGTGACCGAAGTTAAAACGTATCAGAAAAGCGATTTGACAGATCCGACTAAACGACTTGGAACGATTACTCCAAAACAGGAGAAACCAAAATTTCTGGAACAAAAACAGACGGATTTCACCGCTGCGCAACGGGGATCGGCCCTCCATCTGTTGATGGAAGTGGTCGATTTAAAACCGATTCGGGATGAATTGCTAAATAATGGCCAGCTGACCCTGTCGGTCTTTCTAAAAAAATATCTGGCAAACCAGATTGAAATCCTGATTCAAAAAGAATTTCTGCCAGAAGCTTTGGCCCGAACCATCTGCATTGATAACCTGGTTCGGTTTTATACCTCAGCTCTGGGGCTCCGGTTATTGTCAGCTGAAACAATCAGGCGGGAAATACCGTTTAACTTTGCTTACCCACCGGCAGCAATACGAGCAGAGTGGGCGGGAATTTCTGAAAAGATCATTGTTCAGGGAATTATTGACTGTGCCTTTATTGAAGCCAATCAATGGGTGATCATCGATTATAAAACAGATTATTTAAAAGATACCCGCCAGGAGATCATTAATGGCTATGAAACGCAGATCAATCTGTATGCCCAAGCCCTGGCAGAATTAACCGGAATTCCGGTGGGGGAAAAAATAATCGCGTTGATTACGATGAACGAAGCGCTCAGCATTCCCTGAGCGGTCGAATTATTTTACCCGTAATTGGGTGTTTTCTTAATCAAAACATGGTAAAATATTAAAAATAAACAGGTTCTACTTTGCCTTAGCAGTTAACTTAGCTAGATTATATTAACGTACGATTGGTGGCAGAGTTGGACATAAAATAATGATAACAAAGGACAGTCCAATGAAAGCATTGCAAAAAGATACACTCAGAGAAATAAAAAAATCCAGGAACCGTTTTCTATCGATCGTTGCCATTATTGCTCTGGGGATCTGTTTTTTTGTGGGGGTTAAAACAACCGGCCCCAGTATGAAACACACAGTCAGTGAGTACTATCAGAACCAGCAACTGATGGACATGCGGCTGGTTTCCACCTATGGCTTTTTGCCAGCCGATGTGGAGGCCATCAAGAACACCCCGGGGGTGGCAACCGTAATGCCCAGCTATTCGGCAGATGTAATCATTGAGCGGGGCGACAAGCGACCGGTCATTAAAATGATGGCTTTCCAAAGGGATCAGACCCTTAATCAGCCAGTCCTGGTGGCTGGGCGGTTGCCGGAAAACGCCGGAGAAATACTGATGGAACAGCCCCAGGAAGATAAAGGCATGGGGGTTTCCAGCCATATTTATCAACTGGGCGAAGTCATTAAGTTATTCCCGGAGGTCGGCGATAAAGCCCTCTCCGAGTCGATCAAACGGGATCAATTCACCATCGTCGGTTTTGTCCGATCACCCCAGTTTGTTTCCATCGAGCGGGGCAGTACCTCGGTTGGTCGAGGGGAGGTTGATTATTATGGGTTCATTCCGGTTGAAAATTTCGCCTTTGAACGTTTTACTGAAGTTTATCTCCTGTCTCAGGCCAGTGTCGATGGGGTTAAGCCCTATTCTGATGAATATGCGTCAGCCATCGTTAGCCTGGAAAATAAGCTGGAAGCGTTGGGAATCGAACAACTGGAAATCAATTACAGCGATATTATGGACAAGGCTCAGGCTGAACTGGATAAGGGCCGGGTCAAGTACAACGATGGGGTAGCCCAATTTAATGCGGGGATCGCCCATGGTGAGGCTAGCTTGGCTGATGCCAGAAACCAGTTGGTTGATGGCGAGGCAGCCCTCAGTGCTGGCTGGGATGAGTATTACTTCACCATCGCTCAGACTCAGGCTCAGCTTGATGATGCCCGGAATCAGATCGTTCAGGGTGAAGCTCAGCTGATTAATGGCGCCGCGACCTTAAAACAGGAACTGGCGGCAGGGGAAGCCCAACTGGAAACCTTGCGCCAGGGTATCAGTGAGTTAAAAAGCGGTATTGCTCAAATGGAAGCGCAGGATCCTTCAGGTCAACTGCCGGACTTGGAAGCTCAGCTGGCTGAGCTGGAAAACCAGATTACCCAGGGTGAAAGTGCCTTGGCAAACCTTAAAGCGCTGCAGGTCGGAGTTGAAGGCCAGATTCAGAGCCTGGATCCGACTGCTCCAGATTATCAGGAACGGCTGGCTGCGTTAGAAGCCCAACTGGCTGAGATCAACAGCCAGATTGCCGGAGTCGAAGCGGGCTTATCTCAGGCTTACGCTGGAAGAGATCAGATCCAGCAGGGGATCGATGATATTTATGTTTTTCAGGCCCAGCTAAACGGGATGCGAATCCAGCTGGCCGAGTTGGAAGCGACGCTACCCCAGGCAGAAGCTGCTCTGGCCCAGGCCAAAATCGATGGTGAGAATCAGTTGTCGGCCGGATGGACAAAACTGGCCGACAGTAAGAAACAGCTCAATGCCGGGATTGCTGCCTTCGAGGCGGGCAAGGAAGAGGGACTGGGAACCCTGATTGCTTCTCAGGCCAAATTAGAGGCTGGCTGGGGGGAGCTAGCTGATGGCGAAGCCCAGCTGGTTCAGAAACGGGCCGAGGGTGAGGCCGAACTGGCCAATGCAGCCAATGAGCTGGCCAAAGCAGAGGCGAAAATCGGCGATCTGGAATTTGGAAAATGGTATCTGTTCAACCGTGATGATAACCCCGGCTATACCAGCTATGGTGAGGATGCCCAGCGGATTGATAATATTTCCGGGGTCTTTCCCCTTATTTTTCTACTGGTAGCAGCGCTGGTGTCTTTTACCACCATGACCCGGATGGTAGAAGAACAGCGAACCCAGATTGGAACTTTGAAAGCGCTGGGTTACCGGCATTATCAGATCGGCTCGAAGTTTTTTATCTATGCCTTATTAGCAGGTAGCATTGGTTCTGCAATTGGTTTAATTATCGGCATCAATACGCTGCCGTATCTAATTTCCAGTGCCTATGGTCTGCTTTATCAGGTGCCCGATTTAGTCATTGCACCGCCCTGGTTGCCGATTATCGTTTCCTGTTTAATTGCGATTTCCTGTACGGTGGCGGCGGCGGTGATTGTTACCCATTATGAGCTCAAAGAACACCCTTCGGAGTTGATGCGCCCCAAGGCTCCTAAAATCGGAAAACGAATTTTTCTGGAAAGCATTCCGTTTATCTGGAAACGATTGGGTTTTATTGAAAAAGTGACTGCCCGTAATCTGCTGCGTTACAAGGGTCGATTTTTTATGACCGTGATTGGGATCGCCGGGTGCACGGCCCTGATTCTAGCCGGGTTCGGGCTTCAGGATGCAATCTTCTCGATGATCCCACGGCAGTTTGAGAACATTACCGTTTTTGATGGCTACATGGCTTTAAAAAATGAAGGAACTCTGGCCGAAAAAGCAGATTTCAAAAAAATGCTGGATAGTGATAGCCGTTTTGGTGAAAATATGCTGGCCCATCAGTCCAAGATGACCATTGAAAAAGCGGGAACGGAGAGTGGTAAAGCTGCCTATCTGTTTGTACCGGAAACAGCGGCGAAGATTGATCATTTTATTCACCTGCAGGACAGAAGTTCTGGAGAAGCCATTAATCTGGAAGCGGCTGGTGCTGTTTTATCGGAAAAAGTTGCCAATAGTCTGGGACTTAAGGTCGGGGACACGATCCGGATTTACAATGATGACGAAAGTCACGAGGTGGTTTTAGGTGCCATCACCGAAAATTATCTGGAAAATTATCTTTACTTATCGCCAGCCGTTTATGAAAAAGCCTTTGGAAAACCATTGATGGTGAATATGGCCTACGTTAATATTCCCGATACCAATACCGACCTGGAAAATGCCATTGCCAATGAGTGGCTGGCCAAAGATGGGGTGGTGGCAGTGAACTTTACCGGAAACATTGTTAAATCATCATCAGACAGCCTCAGCAGTTTGAGTATTGTAGTCGTTGTGATGCTTATTTCGGCGGGGGCGTTGGCAGCGGTGGTGCTTTATAATCTCACCAACATAAATATTTCGGAACGGGTCCGGGAAATTGCGACCATCCGGGTCTTGGGTTTCTATGACATGGAAGTATACAAATATATTTTTCGGGAGAACATTGTCCTTTCGGCGATTGGGATCGTGGTTGGTTTATTCTTAGGCGTTCTGCTGGATGGGTTTATCATCAACACCGTGGAAACCGATATTGCCATGTTTGCCCGGGAAATTGAGCCAACCAGTTTTATTTACTCGGTGGTCTTTACACTGGCTTTTACCTTTATAGTTAATATTCTAATGACCCCACTGATCAAGCGAATCAGCATGGTGGAATCACTCAAATCAATTGAATAATTTGGACAAAAAAGCCGACTGAAAGTTTTAAATTTTCAGTCGGCTTTAAATTTGTTGTCAATCTGTGGGGGTGTTTTATACCGGATTAGTGATAAACGAATCGCCGGAGGTATCAAAGGGGGTTCCTTTGGGAACAACTTTTACCTCAATGCTTTCCAGGCGGTAGCCGTAGCCGGAGGAGCCGGATTGTTCGCCGTTAGCTGCCCAACTCAGCCAGCCCAAATTTTGAACATGGGTACGGTAGTAGAGGTCAAATTGATTGGCATCGGCGCCGGTGAGTTTAATCTGAATGGCTTCCAGCCGTAATCCTGCTCCGGAAGTACCGCTGAGCTCGCCGTCATAACGCCAATCCTGCCAGCCGATGTCCTGGATATGGGTGTGATAGGCAATACCCAGGTCGTAGCCAGGATTATCCAAGAGAATTTGAATGGCTTCCAGGCGGTAACCTAAACCGGAAGTGCCGCTGAGCTCGCCATTTCGTTTAAAGAGCGGTTCCCAGCCAAGATTTTGAATATGGGTTTTATATAAGACCGATAAAGGTTTATCCGTGACAACCTTTTGTAAGGCCTGATCCAACTGGATTAAACCATAACCGAAGGCATCATCTTTGCCAGGATCACCCAGATCAAGCGCAGTGCTTGTCAGAGCCGTTTCGACATCGCGGGCACTTAAATCACCGTTGGCAGCCAGCAACACGCCGCAGGCACCGGCAACAATCGGAGCAGAGAAAGAGGTGCCACTGTCGCTTTTGTAACCATTAGAAATTGAGGTCGTATAGACATTTTCACCAGGAGCAGCCAGATCGACCATGCTGTTATACTGGGAGAAGGTAGCCCGCTCATTGGAACGGGTGGTAGCGGCCACCGAAATAACGCCATCGTAGGAAGCTGGATAAGAAGGGAGTCCGGCCTCCGGATCTGTTGGTTCTCCCTCATTTCCGGCTGCTGCAACCAGAACCTTGCCCCGGTCTTTGGCGTATGCAATAGCGGCAGCCTCGCTGTTATTGTATTCATAACCGCCATAACTCATATTAATGACTTTAATATCAGAGCGATCAGCAGCATCCATCAGAGCAGCGCAGATATTAGCCACCGAGAGACCCTTGGTTCCGACCCGGTAGGGGGCAATCTTTATATTGGCGGTGCCAGCGACACCAGAAAGACCGATGCCGTTATTGGCAGTAGCGGCAATAAAACCGCTGACCAGGGTACCGTGACCATCTTGATCCGTTACCGCATCGCTCTTGTTGACATAGTCATAACCGGCAATGATTCGGCCAACCAGATCGGGATGGCTGGTATTTAAACCGGTGTCTAAAACAGCGATACCAACGGTTTCAGAATTGGCTACCTGATCCCAGGTTTGATCAGCGCCAATGCTTACAAACTGCCAGGCGCTCCCATCGGTTACATACGGATCGTTTGGCAGGTCATAGGTTCTTAAGATACAATTGCGATCGGCCACCAGAACATTGGGGTTTTCATTGATGGTTTTAATAAAGGCATCGATGTCGACATCGCTTTTTACTTCTAAAACATCAACTCGATCTGAGATCGTTTCGCCGGAGACAACCTCATTGGTCGATAAAGACAGACTTTGAACATTTAAGGGACTGGTATTTTTGTAAATGATTACGACCTGCGAATCGATGTTTCCGGTGCTGTCCACATCAGGAATTTCGGACAGGGTATTGATAGTCATTTGCGCTTCCCCACTCACTTCACTGGGATTGTTTATAGCAACTGTTTTAGTTGATTCATTGGCTAGGATTGGGGCTGGCAGAAAAAACATTGACAGCACAATGCTAAACAAACACAGTAGGTGTTTCGTTTTTGGTTTCATGGAACTCTCCTTGGATCTTTATGTAGTTGCTGCAACGCGAACACAGAGTAACAACTCAAAATACTTATAAAATTATTGTAGCACAATTATCCCGTGATTACCTTATTTTTACTGGGTAATGAAGTCGAAATGAGGGATGATTTTGAAATTTATAAGCCTGGCTTGCGAATTGGTTTATTAAGACGAACTGTCGTTTCATCAAAAGAAAAGAAGCATCAATACGCAAGCCGGTATTTTTCGAAATATGAATCGAAAATCGAATTTTTACAGCTTCTTTTTCTTTTAAATAAACTATATAAATGTTAAAATGATTACAATTGAATGTGTTTACCTGACAGAAAAGAAATTCTGATTTGGAAGGAATTGGTTTGAAATTAAATCTGCGTCAGCAGGTTGTTTTATTGCTGCCTTCCTGTTTAACAGGAAGTTTTTTTTGAGTAATTTGAAAGGAGTGATCGAACATCGAACGTGTCGCGGTGCTAACTGCAATTTTAGAAAATCCACAGGAAGTGCAGGAAGCGTTTAATCGGATTATTGCATCCTATCAATCGCTGGTCATTGGTCGGATGGGCTTACCACTTTCGGATAAGGGCATCTCCATTGTTTGCGTCACCTTATGCGGTAATATGGACGAGATAAATTCTTTAAACGGTCAGTTGGGTAAATTAAAAGAAGTACATTCAAAATTAACTGTTTCAAAAAAAGAGTTTTAGAAAAGGATGAAGAAGAAAATGATTAAAAAAATGAACGCAAAGAAAATGATTGTTCTGGTTGGCTTGATGATGGGGATGATCCTGGCTTTTACTGCTTGTCAGGCAAAGCCGGCAGAACCACAAACTGTTAAGGTTGGAACCCTGGCAGGACCAACTGGAATGGGAATGGCCGAAATGATTGTTAACGGCGTCGATCTGGGAGAAAATGTGACCACCGAATTTACTGTGGCCGGTGCACCGGATCAACTGACGGCCAGTGTGATCAGCGGAGAATTTCAGCTGGCCGCCCTGCCCAGCAACCTGGGCGCAGTGTTGTTTAATAAAACGGAGGGACAGGTTGTTCTGGGATCGGTCAACACCTTGGGCGTGCTTTATATCGTTGCTGATGAAACCGCTGGGGTAGCCAGTATCGCTGATTTAAAAGGAAAAACCATTGTTGCCAGCGGACAGGGCTCAACCCCGGAATATGTGCTGAATTACTTACTGAAAAAAAATGGCTTGACACCAGGTGTTGATGTCACCATTAATTATGTGGCGGAACACAGTGAAGCAGTCACACAATTGGCGGCTGGACAGGCCACCATTGCGATGATTCCGGAACCGTTTGTGACGACGATTACAACAAAAAAACCGAATATCAAAATCGCTGTGGATATGTCAGAAGCCTGGGAAGCGGCCAGCAACGGTTCGCAACTGCAGATGACAACATTGGTTGTTAATAAAGAGTGGGCTGAAGCGAACCCTGAGGTGCTGAAAAAATTTATGGAAGCCTACGAAGCCTCCATTGATTCAGTCAATGAGAACCCGGCCGAAGGGGCGAAAAATATTGTGGCAGCCGGGATCATGACCGATGCGACCCTGGCTGAAAAAGCGATTCCCAATTGTAATATTGTCTTTATTCCAGTTAAAGAGGCGCAGCAGTCTTTAAATGAATACTACACCATATTAGCTGGTTTTGAACCAAAAGCTGTTGGAGGAAAAGTTCCTGGTGAAGAGTTCTACGTTCTTGGAAAATAAAAGACCGTTCAATACGATCATAAAAAAAATAGGAGTCGCCATTTTTTGGGTGCTTCTTTGGGCCCTGGCAGCCTGGTGGGTCGATAGCCCACTGGTGCTGCCATCGCCGCTTAAAACCCTTGAAGGTGTGATTATCCTGGCAGGGGATTTTGAGTTTTTTGTGAGTATCGGGGCAACTCTGCTACGGGTTTTCGGAGGGGTTTTTATTTCAGTGGCGCTGGGTCTGGTGCTAGGTCTGGCTGGCGGACTTAACAAACCTTTTTATGAGATCATGAATCCGTTTGTCAGTACCATTAAATCGTTGCCCGTGGTTTCGGTGATCATTCTGATTAATCTGTGGATTGCCTCGGGGTTGGTACCCCTAGTAGTCACCTTTCTGATCTGTTTTCCAGTCACCTGGACAAATGTCGTACAGGGGGTGAGAACCACCGATAAAAAGCTGTTGGAGATGGCTAAAATTTATAACGTTGATCAAACTAAAATAATCCGGGATATTTATGTACCATCGGTTAAACCGTTTGCGGTTTCAGCACTGATGAATGCCATCGGTCTGGGCTGGAAGGTTACCGTTACCGCCGAAGTGCTGGCCAATGCCTTGCCATCAATCGGGATGAATTTGTATTATGCCAAAATATATCTGGAAACCGATTTGCTGTTTTCCTGGACGCTCGTCATTGTGATTTGCAGCCTTGCCATTGAAAAGATCACCCTCCATGTGATTGGAAATAATCGAAAGGGGGAGGGACAATGTCCATTGTCATAAAAAACCTCAGTAAAAAATATGGGGCAGAGACGATTTTTGAGAACTTCAATTTGGTGATTAAAAAAAATAAAATAACTGGCATTCTTGGTCCCTCCGGGGCTGGCAAAACCACCCTGCTCAATCTTTGTAGTGGTCTGGAACAGCCTGATTGTGGAACCATAGCAGGAATTAACTTCCAGTCGATCTCATATATTTTTCAGGAGCCCCGCTTGCTGCCCTGGCGCACCGTCCGGGAAAATCTCCGTTTTGTCTTTAAAGAAAAATCAATTAAGATGCCGGGTCCTCATGATGCCGACATCGATGCGATGCTGGAATTGGTAGGTCTGGCAACGGTGGGAGACCATTATCCTTCGGAACTCAGTGGGGGGATGCGCCAGCGGGTTTCGATTGCCCGGGCATTTCTATACCCTTCTGAATTGTTGTTGATGGATGAACCCTTTAGCAGTCTGGATTGTGCGCTTAAAAATCGTCTGATCGACGATTTTTCAAAGATCTGGGCCCAGGACAAACGGACGGTGATTTTTGTCAGTCACAATGAAGATGAAATCAGTCGCTTGGCTCAGGAAGTGTTGACCTTTTCTGACAAACCGGTTCAGCTGCTCAGCAGAGAAATCCGGGTTTGATTGTAATCAAAATATTTAAATTGAATGGAGTTACCTGGTGAAAATTGTTAAGTCGTATGTTAAACTGAATCGATAGGCAAAAAACTAATTTAAGGAGAAGTCAATATGAATAAAAAAGCAATAATTGCGAAGAAAGCCCCGGCGGCAGTAGGGCCATATTCACACGCTTATTTAGTGGGGGATACCTTATACACGTCGGGTCAGTTGGGTCTGATTCCGGAAACCGGTGAATTGGCAGAAGGCGTAGCGGAGCAGGCTAAACGAGGTTTGGACAATTTGAATGCTGTTTTGGAAGAGGCTGGATTCAGTCGGAGCGATATTGTTAAAACCACGGTGTTTCTGGCAAATATGGCTGATTTTGGGGTGGTCAATGACATTTATGCCGAATTCTTTGAAGGCCAGGCAGAGTATCCTGCCCGTTCCTGTATGCAGGTAGCGGCTTTGCCCAAGGCAGCACTTTTCGAAATTGAAGCCATTGCTGTAAAATAAGATTACTAATGCAAAAAAACAGATCGAATAATTTAAACGCCCATGGTCATGCCGTTTCGGCAAATGATCATGGGTATCTTATTGACTGAATGTGACGATGAAAAAAGCGAGGGGAAGTTTGAACAAAAAATTGCAGAACTATGTGTCACTGGTAGATTTTTTAGCCGATTTTATGGGCGATAATACGGAAGTGGTACTTCATGATCTGACGGACTGGCATCATTCCGTGATTGCGATTCGCAATGGCCATATCAGCGGTCGGAAGGTTGGTGATCCGATTACTGAAACGAATCTGAGAATTCTCAGAAGTGAAGTGCACAAAAAAGTACCCTATATGAACAATGATCCCAAAAAATTCAAGAAGAAAGAATCAATTAAATCGGCATCATGGTTTATTAAGGATGAAAATGACGTTTTAATCGGGATGATCTGTATCAACTCGGATTGCCAGGACTTAATTGCCGCCAGAGAACTCTTGGATAAGATGATCCGGCCACCGCTCGTAGAGACCGCTGAACAAGAAAAAGGCCCGGATAAAATAAACATTGATGTCAAAGAATTGGTCGACAATAATTTAAATCACATCTCCCGGGATCTGTTGAAAAAACTGAAGTCTTTATCCAAGGATGAAAAAATTGAACTGGTCGGAAAACTCAATGAGATGGGTACTTTTTCGGTTAAGGGCACGGTCTGGTATTTGGCCAAGTGTATGGGGGTATCGGTGCCGACTCTGTATCGTTATCTTTCAGCAACAAAAAAATGATTGTAGTAAGCAGCGACGATTTTAATTATATGGGTAACGGTTAAAATGATAAACGCAACGTTAAAATGGTTAAGGTTATTCTTAATCAGAATAAAAATAAAATTATTTTTATTTAATCGTTTACTTTTTGCCTGAAAGATGTTATATTGATATCAATAATTCTCATTTTCACAATAATTTCCAGGAAGACCTCAGGCTTAGCCTGAGGTTTTTCCTTTTTTGACGGAGAAAAAGCTGTTATGAAGATGGAGAATTGAGTCTTAAGGAAATCTTGTTTCAATTGAGCTCCAGGTGAGAGAATTTACAAATCTTTTAAAATAGCATATAATATTGATATTACAAACAAGAAAACAATTGCCTAAATATAAGAGAAATAGAGGTGCAATATGACGAGTCAGTTAAATAGCGATAATCTGCCGGAACATATAGCCATAATCATGGACGGTAATGGCCGTTGGGCGAAGGCGAAAAATCGGCCCCGGTTATTTGGCCACAATGCTGGCATGAAGACATTAAAGAAAATTGTCCGGGCATCCTCTGATGCTGGAATAAAAATAATTACTATGTATGCTTTTTCAACTGAGAATTGGAAAAGGAGTCCCGAAGAAGTTGATGGACTGATGAATATTGCGGTTGAGTATTTTCATAAAGAAGTTGGCGAACTCCATCAAAACAATGTTAAAATTAATGTCATCGGCAACGTAAATGGACTGGCAAAAAAAGTCAGAGAAGCCGCTGTAAAGGCTATGAGCACCACCGCAGAAAATACTGGGCTGGTGTTAAATATTGCCCTGAATTATGGTGGCAGAGATGAAATTCTTCATGCCGTCAAAGCACTGATCGCTCAGGGGATTGATCCGGAAGCCGTGACAGAACAGCACATCAGTGATCAACTTTACACCAAAGGTCAACCAGATCCAGATCTGTTGATTCGGACCGGTGGGGAAAGCCGGCTTAGCAATTTTATGCTGTGGCAGATGGCCTACTCCGAATTTATGTTTACAGACGTTTATTGGCCTGATTTTGAAGTCGACGTCTATTATGAAATGATTAAAAATTATCAGAAAAGGAATCGGCGCTATGGATCGGCCGAGTAGCAGTCTTGAGAGTCGTCGGGCAGAACGGGCACTGGCTGAAAATCGACGGGCTGAAAAGAGCTCTATGAAAACCCGAATCTGGACTGGGGTCATTGGTCTGCCGTTGCTTATTTTTATACTCTACACCGGGGGATTTATCCTGGTTGTCGGCGTGTCAATCCTGGCATTTGTCGGAACAATGGAGTATACCCGAGCCATCAATAAAATGATTCGGCCTAAAATGAATGTGGTTTTAATGATTATCCTGATGGTTATGCTAATGGTGACCATCAAACTGGATTATTACTTTCTGATGCCGGTTCTGCTGGTGGCCTTTATCATTATTTTCTGTTATGAAATCTTATCAGGAAATGCGGGAATTGAGCGTGGTAGCGCTACCCTGATGGGACTTATTTATGTGCCGATTATGTTTGGTCACCTGTTTTTGTTTGAAACGGTTAACAAAGGGCCTTACTATATGTGGCTGATTTTCGTGATTGCGTTCACAACTGATACAGCGGCATATTTTATTGGTAAATCAATCGGCAACCGCAAGATCGCTCCTTTGATCAGCCCAAAAAAAACCATCGCCGGTTCAGTCGGTGGTGTTGTCGTTGCGGCCTTGTGTACCATTCTTTACGGCACCATTCTGAGTTCCTATTTCAGTTTTGTGTTGCCCTGGTATTTATATCTGGTCGTTGGGGTTTTTGGTAGCATCGCCGGACAGTGTGGCGATTTAACCGCCTCAATGATCAAGCGAAAAGCCAAAATTAAAGATTTTGGCACCATCCTGCCCGGTCATGGCGGAATTTTGGATCGCTTTGACAGTATCCTATTTATCATTCCGCTAATTTATATTTTTGCCAAACTAACCATTGGCATTGCGTAGGTGAAAATTTGAATCTCTATACCATCCTGATTACACTACTGATTTTATGTGTCCTGGTGATTGTACATGAACTGGGACATTTTATGGTGGCCAAAAAAACCGGCATCTTTGTCGAAGAGTTTGCCATTGGCATGGGGCCAAAACTGTTTGGCCGACAGGGCAAAGAAACCCTGTTCACAATTCGGGCCTTTCCGGTGGGTGGCTTTTGTAAAATGCGGGGCGAAGAACCGGAATTTGATACAGACGGCAACCTGATTCCCAGAGATCCCAATATCCCTATTGATCCCCGCAGTTATGAAGCCAAAAGCCGGGGCCAAAAGCTGCTGGTACTGGTGGCCGGTTCGGCGATGAACATCATTTTTGCAGTGGTTTGCCTGGTTGTGGTGGCCCTGTTTACCGGTCATACCAATGTCTTTGATGCCATCGGCACGGCCTTTTTAAACACCTGGCGGTTTTCCGGTCTGATTTTTCAGAGCTTTGGGATGTTGTTTACCGGCCAGGTGGGTCTGGATCAACTGGCTGGTCCGATTGGCATGGTATCGATGGTGGATACCTTTTTACAGAGCGGACTGATTATTTTACTGGCCTTTACTGCCATGCTCAGTGTCAATCTGGGGATCATCAACCTGTTTCCATTGCCAGCGCTGGATGGCGGACGGATCTTTATTATTTTGATTGAAATGGTGGTGCGCCGGAAACTCAGTCCCGAACTGGAAATGAAGATCAATTATTTTGGTTTTATCGCCTTGATTGCCCTGGCAATTCTGATTGCTGTGAATGATGTCATGCGTTTGGCGGCATAGGAGAGGGATATGAAAATACGAAAAAAGACCCGGGTGGTCAACATCGGCGGGGTAGCCATTGGTGGTGAAAACCCTATCGCCATCCAGTCAATGACCAATACCGATACCAGAAATATCGAAGCGACGATTGCCCAGATTAATAGTCTGGAAGCTGTTGGCTGTGAGATTGTCCGGGTGGCTGTACCTGATGAAGCGGCGGCCAGAGCGATTACCGGGATTAAAAAGGGCATCGGTATTCCCCTGGTGGCGGATATTCACTTTGATTATCGACTGGCTTTAAGTGCCATGGAAAATGGGGTTGATAAGTTGCGCATCAATCCAGGGAATATCGGTTCGGAACAGGGCATCCGGGAAATTGTTGCCATGGCCACTGAACGGGACATCCCGATCCGGATTGGCGTCAATGCCGGTTCCCTGGAAAAAGAAATCCTGATAAAAAACGGGGGTCAGGCCACCCCGGCCGGGATGGTCGCGTCAGCCCAACGCCACATCCAGATTCTGGAAGATGCTGGCTTTGATAATATGGTGGTTTCGATGAAGGCTTCGGATGTGCGCTTCACCATCGAATCCTATGAACAATTTTCTAAAAGTTATGATTATCCACTCCATCTGGGGATCACTGAGGCCGGAATCCTGCGTAGTTCGGCGGTTAAATCCGCTCTGGGCATCGGCTATCTGCTTCTCAATGGATTGGGGGATACCCTGCGGGTGTCAATCACTGGTGATCCCCGGGAAGAAATCGAGGTTGCCCGGGATATTCTCAGCGACATTGGCTTATACACTGGCCGTCGACCCCGGGTTGAAGTGATCTCCTGCCCCACCTGTGGCCGCACTGAAATTGATCTGATCGGTATCGCCGAAGAAATTAATAAGCAGCTGCGAACCGTTGAAAAAAACATCAAGGTTGCGGTGATGGGTTGTATTGTCAATGGCCCCGGGGAAGGCAAGGCCGCGGATATTGGCATTGCTGGCGGAAAAAATAAAGCAGTATTATTTAAAAAGGGTGAAATAATAAAAAGCATTGCCGAGGATGAAATTATCTCGGTGTTAATGGATGAAATAGAAAAAATGTGAGGCGAGATCTTTGAGTATTTTAACCCGACGACAGGAACGATATCAAAAAATAATAGCGGATTATCATCTGATTACCGATAGTATAAAAATCAATTCCAGAAACGAGGAATTGATTTTTAAATTTTCCAGTCCGAAAAAACAAACGGACACCGAATTTATCAAAAAAGAAATGCAGGAAATATTTGATTATGCCAAGGCCCTGGAAATCGAGGTGGCACCACTAAACTATCAGGATGGTGAGCATCTTCTGGCTACCGATGGCCAGGGGGTCAGTCAGTTGTTGATTGGCATCAATCAGAAGATTGCCAATATTCTGCTGATTAATACCCTGATTGCCGAAGGCAATACCTTTTATGTCCGGGGGCGATCCACCGGAGAACTGGATGGTGAAGCGCTGGCGATTTTTACGGGTCGTTTTAAACGACTGATTGCCGAGCATTATGGTCTGGAAGGGGAATTGGTGGTGCGTTTCACCGATGAAGGCTCGGTGGCAGAAAAAAGTCAGCAGGATCTGGAAAAGCGATTGGCGGCCATTAAGCCGATTGCTTCAAGCAGCAGTGCATCCAATTCAGGCGCTACCCAAAGCCCGGCCAAACTTCCCAAGGCTGAAAAGCCCGGCGATGTGGTCATTGGAAAAAAAATAACCAATTCCTGGGATTGGTTGAAGAATATCGATTTTAATATCAACGGCGAATCGGAAGGAAAAAGTGTGGTCATCCGGGGCTGGGTGTTTGGAGTCAATACCCGGCCACTGAAAAATAATAAGACCTTGCTGACCTTTAATATCACCGATAATACCAACAGTATTACCGGCAAACTATTTACCGACAAAGAAGAGGTCATCGCTGGAATCAACGAAGGCTGCTGGTATCTGGTAGAAGGCAAAATCAATTATGATGAATATTCCCAGGAAATGATGTTATATCCCCGCAACATCAATCTTTCCAAAGAAACCATCAAAACCGATGATGCTCCAGTAAAACGGGTGGAGCTTCATATGCACAGCCAGTTCAGTGCCATGGATGCGGTCAGCAAGGTCGATCAGATCATGAAGCAGGCCGCCAATTTTGGTCATGATATCATCGGTATCACCGACCATGGTGTACTGCAGGCTTATCCGGAAATGATGGAACTGGGCCGCAAGAAAAAAATTAAGGTGCTCTATGGGGTGGAGGGGTATCTGGTTGAAGATCAACTGAACATGGTTTATGGCAATCAGGATCAGGATTTCTGTGGCGAATTTACTTTTTTTGACCTGGAAACCACCGGTCTGGTACCGGGTAATCATAAGATCATTGAAATTGCGGCGGTTCGCATTAAAAATAAACAAATCATCGACAGCTTTTCAACCCTAGTCAATCCCCATTGTGAAATACCGGCATTCATCACAAATCTGACCAATATCACAAATCAGATGGTGGCCGATGGGATGGAAGAACGGGCGGCACTGGAAAAATTCCTGGATTTTGCCGGTGAGACCATCCTGGTTGCCCACAATGCCCCTTTTGATATGAGTTTTTTAAATAAGGCCTTAGTTGATCATGGCATTGTTCGGGAAAATACTGCAGTGGATACCCTGGCTCTGTCCCGCTGTCTGCTGACCCAGATTACCCGCCATAATCTGAAAAAGCTTTGCTCACATTTTAAAATTGATATTCAGAATCATCACCGGGCCCTGGATGATGCGGCGGCATCGGCCAAGGTATTTGTCAAACTTTTAGATCTGGCTGAGAAAAAAGGCTGTACGTCAATCCAGGCCCTCAATACCCTGTCCAGCCGGGAACGGAGTATTCGTCTTAATGCCACCAACCATATTATTATTTATGCCAGAAATCAGGCGGGCATCAAGGATTTATATCGGATCGTTTCGGAGTCGCATCTCAATTATTTTTATAAAAAGCCGCGAATTCCCAAGTCACTGCTGGCAAAAAATCGGGAAAACCTCTTGCTTGGTTCGGCCTGTGAAGCTGGCGAATTGTTTTCTGCCATGGTTCACAATAAGTCTCAGGATGAGATCCAGCAGATCGCTAGCTTTTATGACTATCTCGAAATTCAGCCACTGGGTAATAATCAATATCTGATTGATAATAACAGTGTGGCGGATCAGGAGGCCCTGAAGACTTTGAACCGGCGGATCATTGCATTGGGAAAAAGTCTGAATAAGCCGGTGGTGGCCACTGGGGATGTCCATTTTGTCAATCAGGATGATGCCCTTTACCGGGAAATCTTATTTACCGGCCAAGGTTATAAGGATGCTGGCAAACAACCGCCGCTGTATTATCGAACCACCCAGGAAATGCTGGATGAGTTTGACTACCTTGATGACGAAACCGCCCGGGAAGTGGTGATTGATAATCCCCGCAAAATCGCAGCGATGATTGACGAGATCCTGCCGATTCCTGATGGCACCTATCCGCCAGTTATTGAAGGATCGGATGAAGAGATTCGAGAAATGGTCGAAGGCCGGGCCCGGGAGCTCTTCGGTCAACCGCTGCCGGAGATCGTTGAAAAACGGATTAAGAAAGAACTCGATTCGATTATTGGCAACGGCTACTCGGTCCTCTATCTGATTGCCCAGAAACTGGTTTACCATTCCATGGAAGATGGTTATCTGGTGGGATCCCGGGGTTCGGTGGGATCCTCCTTTGTAGCCACACTTTGTGGGATCACGGAGGTAAATCCGCTGGCGCCACATTATCGTTGTCCCAGCTGTAAACATTCCGAGTTTTTCAACAGCACGGAGGTTGGGGTGGGGCCGGATTTAAAAGACGCCGATTGTCCCCACTGCGGCGCCAAGCTTGATAAAGATGGCTTTGACATTCCCTTTGAGACCTTTTTAGGATTCGAAGGCGACAAGGAACCCGATATCGACCTTAATTTTTCCGGTGAGAACCAGGCCGAAGCCCATCGCTATACGGAGGTGTTGTTTGGTAAGGGCAAAGTCTTCCGGGCTGGTACCATTTCCACCATTGCTGAAAAAACAGCCTTTGGCTTTGTTAAAAATTATTATGATGAAAAAAATCTTAAAGTAACCCGGGCCGAGTTGGAGCGGGTGATCTCCTGCTGTGCCGGGGTTAAAAAAACCACCGGACAGCATCCCGGTGGGATTATGGTGGTGCCAACCTACAAGGATATTTATGATTTTTGTCCGGTTCAGCGTCCGGCCGATGACACCGAAAGCGATACCGTCACCACCCATTTTGCCTATGAATCCATCAGTGGGCGACTGCTGAAACTCGATATTCTGGGACATGATGATCCGACGATGCTTAAAATGCTCAAGGATTTTACCGGCGTCGATCCCGTGGGGATCCCGCTGGATGATGAAAAAACCATGAGTTTGTTCACCTCCACGAAAGCGCTGAACTTTAAGGATAATGATTTTGAGTCGCCTTTGGGGGTATGCGGAATTCCTGAATTTGGCACCAGCTTTGTCCGGGAAATGTTGCTGGACACCAAGCCGACAGCCTTTTCGGACCTGATCCGGATATCCGGCTTGTCCCATGGCACCGATGTATGGCTCAATAATGCCCAGGATCTGATTCGCGATAAGAAAGCCACCATCAAAGAAGCCATCTGTACCCGGGATGATATCATGATCTATCTGATCTATGCCGGTCTCGAGGCAAAAACGGCTTTTACGATTATGGAAGCGGTGCGAAAAGGCAAGGGACTGAAGCCGGAATGGGAAGAAGATATGCGCAAGAATAAGGTACCAGAATGGTATATTGATTCCTGTAAAAAAATCAAGTATATGTTCCCCAAGGCTCATGCGGCCGCCTACGTGACCATGGCCTTCCGGATTGCCTGGTACAAAGTTTATTATCCGCTGGCCTATTATGCTACCTATTTCTCGGTTCGGGCCAGCGAGTTTGATGCCCAGCTGATCAGTCAGGGCAAGGGGGTGGTGGTGCAGCGGATGAACCAGATTAAAGAACTGGGCACCAAGGCTTCCAACAAAGAAAAGTCACTGTTGACAGTGCTGGAGATTGCCCATGAAATGATGTGTCGGGGCTACAGTTTTAAAAATGTGGATGTCTATCAGTCTCATTTCAGTCAGTTCCGAATCATTGGGGATGCCCTGCTGCCGCCTCTGAATGCCCTGGAAGGAATCGGTGATAAAGCGGCTCAGCGGATCTTTGAAGAAGCACAGCTGCGCCCTTATATGTCCCGGGAGGATTTGCAGAATCGTACTAAGATCAGTAAGTCGGTGATTGAAACGCTTGAAAAACAGGGTTGTCTCAACCAGCTACCAGCTTCCAATCAGATTACCTTTTTTTAGCGGTGTAAAATGATCGATCCTTGCAAAAAAATCGTTTTATGCTAGAATAAGATCAATATCAGAGAGCGAGGAAGAAACGTTGGCTAATTATAAAACCGGTCTGGAAACAAAGCAAAAGATTTATGTAACTGCAAAACAGTTATTCTATGAATATGGATTTACAAAAACAACACTGGCACAAATCGCTGAAGACTCGGGAACAAACAAAGCGATGGTTGCATATTATTTCAAAAATAAGAACAACCTGGCACTGGAAGTGTATAATGAGTATATGGTTGCGAATAAAGTAAAAACCCAGAAGGCCATCGACGAAAAATTCCCTGGATGCAATGTGATGTTAAGAACCGCAATCGAGTTTCGGATACAAAATCGTAATTGTCGGTTGAATCGTCATTTGAACCAGTTTTATCATGAGTTGTGTGACACCAATACATTGATGAAAACGGAAAGTGCGTCGGTAGGGTTTGTCGAAAACATCAACCGGTCTTACAAGCTTGGACTTGACCGATTGGAAGTAAAGGCGTTGGCATTGGCAAATCTGGCTGTTGTTCATGGACTCCATGTCTCCCGGGATGATGGTTATCTGGACTGCAGCAGCGAGTATCTGGCCGAACTCGAAATTCGTTTGCTCTTTCAGAGCCTGCGATTTGAAAATAGCTTTATTGACCAGTGCATCGAAGAGTCTCGGGGGATGATTGATGCCATCCAACTTAAAGTTGAGAAAAATTTTATGGTCATAGCGGGTTAAGCATTTAGCAACTGCTTAACGATGCAAAAAAATACCATTGTTGCTGGTTTGAGATCAGCGAGCGATGGTATTTTTTTTGCGCAAATTTACGAAGCAGGAACGACTCCAAAAGATTAAACGTGTGAAATATACAAACTAATATTACAAATAAAGGTAAATATTAAAAAAATGATATGGTGATGATACGATTGAAATAATAAAAATTACGAAAAAGAAGCGATGTAAAAACGATTACTACAAGCATATAACAGTATAAAATCAATAATTAACAAAAAAAGAGGTGACAAAAACAGCAAAAGATGTTATTGTTTAATAAATTAACCACGTTTATATTTTACACTCGAAAGGAAAACAAAATGGAAAAAAGTAATAACAGTAGTCTATGGGTTCAGATCGCTGCATTGTCGGTTGCATTACTGATGTATACAACCAGCATGACGACACCGGCATTAGCCGAAATTGCAAAAGCATTTCCTGATGCGGCGCCGGAGACAATTAAATTATTGTCAACCATTCCTTCGCTGATGATGGTGTTCTTTGCCCTGATTTCCGGTAAGTTGACCCAATACATAAGTATTAAGAAAATTATTTCCATTGCGATGGTTTTAATTTTTATCGGTGGTATTCCATCAGCATTCATTGGAAATCTTCAATTTATGATATTTATGAGGTTTGTCTTCGGTGCTGGATACGGCTTGGTTTTCCCAATGGCATCGGCGGTCATTACAGACCTCTACTCTGGCCAACAGGCGAACAAGCTGATGGGCTTCAAGAGTGCGGTTGGTGCAGCGGCAGGAATGGTTTTCCAGATGATGGGTGGCATGTTGGCCGCATATAATTGGCGTTTTTCATTTCTTGGTTTTTTACTGGTGATTCCAATTGCGCTGATTATCTGGTTTAAACTCCCGGATACCGGGGTTAAAAAACCGGAAAAAGTCGACGATTCGGCGATAAAAGAAAAGAAAGTAACAACGATGACCTACATTCTAGCAGTTGCTTGTGGGTTGGTTAATATGGTCCAATTCAGTTTTATGACAAATGTGGCCATGGTTATGAAAGCGGATGGAATTGGTAATGCTACGCAATCCGCCACAGTTCTGAGTATTTTTACGGCTTCAGCATTTGTGGTGGGGTTACTCTATGGAAACATTGCTAAACGATTAAAACAGTATAGTGCTTCATTTGGTATTTTGTGTGTGGGGTTGTCCTTTGTGATTTTGCTCTCAGCGAACAGCCTGACATTGCTCATTCTGGGCGCCATTATTTTTGGAATTGGATTTGGAATTTTTAACCCTGCGATTGTGATGGCTGTAGCTGCCAGTGCAACAAGCTCGAAATATGCGGCGGTGGCCATTTCAATTTATGTCAGTGGAACCGGGATTGGACAGTTTTTGTCACCTTATGCTCTGAAATTTTTACGTGAGACATTTAATTTAACATCGGCACGGGCAGACTGGCAAATTGCAGCACTTACACTAATACTTGGTAGCATTATTTCAATGGTATTGGTAGCAATAAAAATTAAAAATAGCGTTGAGATCAAGCAAACGGTTTAATGCGGGATTAGTGGCAAATAAAGACGAATAAAAAAGAGACAGTAGTAAATAGTTACTGCTGTCTTTTTAGTTGCAGGAGATGTCGCTTAAAAGAAGTACCATTTCTGGATCGTAAGTGCTTAGTTATAAGCGTTTGAAATTTCCCGGGCCCAAGCATCTGCCGCCAGTACATCATCAAGATTGGGATGGACAATCACCTGATGTTGTTCCATCACCTGCCGGTTGATTCGGGGAATGTCGAGAAAACTGATTTCCTGATTTAAAAATCGAGACACAGCAATCTCGTTGGCGGCATTAAGGACACCAGCCATGGTGCCACCAATTTCCAGGGCATCATAGGCTAACTGTAAGCAGGGAAAGGCGATCCGATCAGGTTCGGAAAAGGTCAGCTCACGAATCTGGCTAAAATCCAGAGCGGGTCGATTGTTGGCGACCCGTTCGGGATAAAAAAAAGCGATTTGAATCGGTAGGGCCATATCCGGCAGCCCCAATTGAGCGATGGTGGAATGGTCGATAAATTCCACCATTGAGTGGACAATGCTTTGAGGATGAACCACCACGTCAATCTGATTATTGCGCAGATTAAAAAGCCATTTAGCTTCGATGACTTCAAGCCCCTTGTTCATCAGGGTGGCTGAATCAATCGTGATTTTTTTTCCCATCGACCAGTTGGGATGCTTCAAGGCCTGGGCCAGTGTAACCGACTCCAGCTGTTTGTGGCTGTATCCCCGGAAAGGCCCGCCGGAAGCGGTAATAATGATCCGATCAATTTCTTCATGTTTATTGCCCATCAGACATTGAAAAATGGCACAGTGTTCACTGTCAACCGGAAGCAACGAAACCCCGCTGGCGGCTGCTGCATCCATTACAAGCTGGCCACCGGCTACCAGTGTTTCCTTGTTGGCCAGAGCAATGTCAATCCCTGCATTAATGGCGGCAAGAGTCGGTTGCAGACCAATCATTCCGGATACCGCCGTGAGCAGCAAATCATTTTCCGATGCCGTGGCAACGGCAATCAGGCCCTCTAAACCAGTTACCACGTCCACCGCTAAACCCCTTTTTTTGAGGCGCTTTTCCAGTACCAGTGCAGTATCGCCATCCATCACACAGACAATCCGGGGTGAATAGGTGTCAATCTGTTTTTCCAGCAGATCAATGCTGGTATTGGTGGTTAAGCCGACAATATTTAAAACGTTGCTGTTTTCTGAAACCACTTCCAGGGCCTGGGTTCCAATCGAACCAGTTGACCCGAGAATACTGATGTTTTTCATATTTATAACCATTCCTTTCGTTTCACTCAAGGCACAAAACGTCCTGAAACATCTTGCGTTCGAGCGTTATTGTTTTTATTCTATAGCCATAGGGATAACAGTAAACTACAAATCACGTGAGGAGGAGTAGACCGCTCCATTCTGGAGTGACTGCATATTTATATGTGTAGATTGCCTTTCCAAGCACAAATAAGTGTGACTTAGATCACGCAGACTTATCTTTGTATTAACATAACCTGTTTTATCGCTGGGCAATCAGTCAATGCTGTACTTCCCTTTAAAATCATTGAAGGGAGTTTTTCTATGGCTTTAAAAATCGTTTATCAAATCTGTTGTGGCATTGATGTTCATAAAACTTTTGTTGTCGCCTGCATTGCTTCAACCAACAACAATGTCACCACTTACAAACGCCATCGCTTTTCAACCTATACCAAAGGTCTCAAAGAGCTGTCACAATGGCTTTGTGAAAACAAATGCAGAGACGTTTGCATGGAATCAACCGGAAAATACTGGATTCCGGTTTTCAATATCCTTGAAACAACCTGCAAAATCACCCTGGCCCACCCCAAATATGTAAAGGCCATCCGGGGTAAAAAAACTGATAAAAAGGACGCAAAATGGATTGCAGATCTCTTTAAACATGATCTGGTAGTCGGCAGCTTTATGCCTCCGCAAGCGATTCGTCAGCTTCGCGATCTGATGCGGTATCGGTTTAAGCTCACTAACTTCAAATCCAGCGAGAAAAACCGATTCCAGAATTCATTGACGGTATCAAATATACAGCTTGGCAATGTTGTTTCCGATACCTTCGGCAAAAGTTCCATGGCCATCATTGAGCAACTGCTCAATCCTGCTTCCGATCAACCTCTGGATATTCCATCCCTGATTCACGGCACCATGAAGAAAAAAATTCCGGAACTGGAGATGGCTGTTGATGGCTTTATCACCCACGAACAAGCCGCTAAACTCCAGATTATCAGACAACACTTTGAGGATCTCAACAATCGAAAGTCCGATCTTGAAGATCTGATCCTTTGTCTTTCCCTGCCCTACACAGAAGAAATAAATCTGATCCTGACTGTTCCGTCCTTTAAAAACATCTTTTCAGCCATTACCATTATCTCTGAAATAGGTGCTGATATGGACGTGTTTCCGACAGCCAAACATTTATGCTCCTGGGCAGGGTTGACACCCACGAATAACGAAAGTGCCGGAAAGAAAAAGTCTGTCCGGATTTCAAGAGCCGGTTGCTATTTAAAACCGCTTCTGGTTCAATGCGCAATCGCTGTTGTTAAAAGCGAAAAACATCCTGAAATCCGTAACCGCTACTTAAAGATTAAAAAACGTCGTGGCCATAAAAGGGCGATTATCGCCATTGCCCGCATGCTTTTGACCGCTGTTTATATGATTCTAAAAAAGAAAGAACCTTACAATGCTGAGTTATATAAAAATTCGGATGTTCTTCCAGTAAGCCGTGAAATCACGGTTGACCAGGCGATTGCCTTAGCAAAATCTCAAGGTTATCAGATCCTCTCCGACGCCTGATCTTTCCATCACTATACTTTTTTACACCATCTCTTGATGGTTTGTTTGCTATGCACTAAATCAGACTTACCTGATACTTAGGATGTTTCAGACTTTCCTCTTTAAAAACGTAATTCTATCAATTTTTTTAAAATCATATAATAGTATTCTTAAAAATAAGAGATAAATCATAAGAAAAGCCGTTTATTATTTATTGTGTTCGGTTTATTCCATGTTATTGATCAATCATTTCAATAATGTATCTCAAACAAGAAAAAATTTCCATTTATTCAGCCATTTCGATGGCATATAATCATGTAAACGAATAATTTTGGAGGTGTTCTTATGGCAAGAACCTATTATTTTCCACCAGTAGTCATTATGGAACCGGGAGCAATTGAACTGATTGCGCCAGAGATCAAACGTATGAACGTGAAAAAAGCCTTAGTTGTAACCGATAAGGTACTTGTTGAAGCAGGTATTGTTCAAGATGTACTCAATGTATTAGATGGAGCAAAAGTTCCGTATGCCTTATTTTCAGATGTTAAACCCAACCCTACTGTTACCAATGTAAATACTGGTCTTCAGGCTTTACAGGAAAATGAATGCGATTTTGTCGTCAGTATCGGCGGGGGATCGCCCCAGGATACCGCCAAAGGAATTGCCATTCTGGCTACCAATCCCGGTGATTTACGGGATTACGAAGGCGTTGGCAAAACTGCCAATAAATCCCTGCCAATTGTGGCGATTAATACCACCGCCGGAACCGCCAGTGAAGCGACCATCAATTATGTTATCACTGATGAAGAGCGTAAACTCAAAATGGTTATTGTTGATCCCAACTGTCTGGCAACCGTAGCGGTCAATGATCCGGTTTTAATGCTCAAAATGCCAAAATCATTAACGGCTGCCACCGGTATGGATGCGTTAACGCATGCCATTGAAGGTTATACCACCGCCGGTGCTTCACGATTCACCGATCTTTTTAATCTCGAAGCCATCAAAGCCATTTCTGGTAGCCTAAGACAGGCCGTTGAAGATGGTGATGATTTGGATGCCCGGGATGCCATGGCTTATGGTCAGTTTGTCACCGGGATGGGATTCTCGAATGGCGGATTGGGAATCGTCCATTCTATGGCGCACCAGTTAGGCGGATTCTATGATTTGCCGCATGGGGTTTGCAATGCCATTCTATTGCCTTATGTTACGGCGTTTAATGCTGACGTTGTTGGTGATCGACTAAAAGACGTTGCTCAGGCGATGGGCGTGGACACCAGTCGCCGTGAACCGAAAGAAATCAATATTATGGCCATTGATGCCATAAAAAAACTCTCCAAAGATGTGGGGATTCCGGCCGGACTAAAAGAAATCGGAGTCAAAGAAGAAGATTTCAGTGAATTGGCTGATCTGGCACTGGCCGATATTTGTACCGGTGGTAACCCCAAATGTCCAACTAAAGAAGACGTGATTGCGATCTACAAAGCAGCTTTTTAAGTTAAGCATTTTTTTACAAATATAAAAAGACATTCTGAATTACTAGAGTGTCTTTTTTATTATGAAAAAATTAAAAAACATCGTATTATTAAACATTTTATACAAAATATTTTCAAGTTATTTTATTGTTTTTGTTTTAATTACGACAGGTTTATGGTATAATACAACCGTTACAAAAATAATAAAATTACTGTAAAAGTAACAAATAGACAGGGTCACAATTATTAATTGTGGGAAAGGGGAAAAATGAAAAAACATCGAGTTGTATCAGGTATCGTTACTGGTTCCCTGGTTTTGGCATTTTTAACAGCACCCGTCAATGCAGCTTCGTTAACCGAGCAGTTAGCTCAAAGTAATGCTCGACAGGCTGCAGCAAAGTATCAAGTCGACATGACTCAGAATACCATCAATGGGATTGAGGACGAAATCGGCAAAGTCAATGAAGAAGTAAACCGGATCAATGGAATAATCGGTGCAATCAATGCCGATATATCTTCCATCGAAGCAAATATTGCAAAAAAACAGGAAGAGCTGAAAATTGCTGAGGCCAAGAAGCAAGAACAGGAAGCAGCCATGAGCGATCGGGTTCGGGCGATGTATATGTACGGCAACGGCAGTATCATGGAATTTATTTTCTCAGCTTCAGATTTCTCGGATTTTATTACAAAATTAGATATGTCTCGTTACATTATGACGGCAGACAAGGACTCCCTGAATGCTCTGGAAGAAACGAAAAAAGTGATCGATGAAAAGAAGCTGAGCATTGAGGCAGATCGATTAAAAACAGTAGCGAAAAAAACCGAACAGGAAGTTGTACTAACTCAACAGGAAGAAGTTTTGGCTCAAAAGGATCAGCTATTGGCCCAAAACCAGGCAGCCTTAGAAGAATACAAGGCCATTGAAGAAGCTGAAGCAGCCACATCGGCAGATATTGAAGGCCAGTTACAGGCCTATTACGAACAACAGCGGGCCGCCGCCGAGCAGGCAGCTCAAAATAACGGCAGCACCGGTACGACGGATGGCTCGACAGGCGGGGATACGACCAATACTGGCGGTGGCGACAGCTCCGGTGGCGGATCAACGGCTCCTCCGGTATATTCCAGTTCGTATGTCTGGCCGTGCGATGGCAATATTACCAGTGAATTTGGCTGGCGAATCCATCCCATCTGGGGTGATTCCCGCTTCCATGCTGGCGTCGATATTGGCGCATCAACCGGGACACCGGTGGCCTGTGCCGGAAACGGAACTGTGATTTCAGCCGGTTGGAATGGCGGTTATGGAAACTGTGTCATTGTTGATATCGGCAATGGTTTGTCGGCAGTATATGCCCATTTAAGTGCAATTAATGTATCATCAGGTGAAACTGTTGCGGCCGGTCAGACCGTTGGAGCGGTTGGCAGCACTGGCGACTCAACAGGTGCTCATCTTCATTATGAAGTGCGTTTGTATGGATCGCCAATTAGTCCCTATATTTAGAATTAATTTTTCCAACCGTTACACGGTATATATGATGAGAAAAGATGAACAACGTCTTTTCTCTTTTTATTTTGCCAATTGAATTTCTTAAATCAATAGAAAAACAGGAATTCGGACGAATTTCGATACATTTGTTACAAAATATTTATTTTTTTAATGAAATTATTCAAAAAGTATGCTAAAATGAATACAGTTTCAAATGAGGAATGATTTGAAGGCCAAAAAACGGACCAATACCCGGAAGTCTTTTTCAATTAACATTCTTTTGATTAAAATAATCTTAACTTGTCAAAAAACATTTAAGCAGAAAATAGGATAGCGCGTGTTAAAATGCCCTGTCAAAGCAAGCGAATGATAAGTAAATTAGGAGTGGCTAAGATATGATCGAATTTAAAAATGTAACCAAGGGTTACGATAAAAACAAGAGCGATGCGCTTAAAAACGTCAGTCTCTTTATTGATAAGGGTGAGTTTGTTTTTCTGGTGGGCCGAAGCGGGGCCGGAAAATCAACATTTATTAAGCTTCTTTTAAGAGAGATTGAAGCGACAGAAGGTTCAGTATACATTAATAATTTTAATGTCTCAAAATTGTCAAAAAAAGAAATCCCTTTCTTAAGACGAAAAATGGGGATTGTCTTTCAGGATTTTCGGCTGCTGGAAAACAAAAGCGTCTATGAAAATGTGGCCTATGCCATGGAAATAATCGGAAAATCTGAAAAGCAGATCCAGAAACGGGTGCCGTTGGCTCTGGATATGGTTGGCTTATCCCATCGGATGAACCACTATCCCCATGAGTTATCTGGTGGTGAGCAACAGCGGGTGGTTATTGCCCGGGCGATTATTAACAACCCCTCTATTTTGATTTGTGATGAGCCGACCGGAAACCTTGATCCCGAAACATCCTATGAGATTATCAGTATTCTGGAAGAAATCAACCGTAGAGGAACAACTGTGGTGGTGGTTACCCATGACCGGGAAATCGTTGATACCATGAAAAAACGGGTTTTGACATTGGAAGACGGTGTTCTCAAAGTAGATGACGCGACAGGTAGGTACGGATATGAAGTTTAGTTCCATTAAAACAATGCCCAAAAATGTTGTCCGGGATACCTTAAAAAGCATTGAACGAAATAACCTGATGAGTGCGGCTTCGGTGCTGTCGGTAATTGCTGCGTTGATTATCCTGGGGATTTTTCTGATCTTAACCATCAATGTTCAGGAAGTGACCAAAGATGTGGAATCGAAACTGGAACTGAAAATCTTTCTCCAGTCCGATTTTACCGACACTCAAAAAGCAACCATAGAACAGGCTTTGGAGAAAAGTGACCTGATTGAAGAAGTTACCTTTGAAAGTGCCGAAGAAGCTTTGGAAAAGTTCACCGTCAGTCTGGAAGATTATGCGCCGCTGCTCAGTGGTTATAATTCAGAAAACAACCCAATGCCAGCATCCTTTGTTGTCCGGGTGACTGATCCGGATGATATGGATGAAGTTCAAACCCTGGCCATGTCGTTTGAAGGCCAAGGGGTTGAGTACGTCCGATATGGTCAGGAATATGTGGAAGCACTGGTGAGTTTCAATAAATTTACCAATACTTTAAGTATAGTGGTATTGGTGGTGTTATCAATGATTTCCATCTTTATTATTTACAATACGATTAAATTAACCGTTTTTGCAAGACGACGGGAAATTGGCATTATGAAATATGTGGGTGCAACCAACGCCTATATCCGGGCGCCGTTCATTCTGGAAGGGACGCTGTTGGGGTTGATGGGAGCCATTGTTGCTTTCCTGATTATTCGGATCACCTATTATTATATTTTGGGATTAGTTGGCGGAAATTTATTTTTGCCAGTGGATGCCAGTTTGGCTTCTCCCGATGCAGTGATGGGACAATTGATTTTCTTCTTCCTGATTTACGGAGGGTTTATCGGTGCCGTTGGTAGCGTATTTGCGATTCGCAAATTCTTGGATGTATAAATGATTAGACTTAGTCAAACACAGGAGGATTGTTGGATGACAAAAAAACATATTATTTCAGGCATAGTGGGTATGATGGTGACATTGGGGATACTGATATCTCCGGTTAATGCTGCATCCCTGACCGAACAGCTGGCAGAAAGTAATCAAAAACAGGCGGCTGCACAATACCAGATTGACATGACCCAGAATACGATTGCTGGTATCGAGGCCGAAATCGGCAAGGCCAACGAAGAAATGAGCCGAATCACGGGCGTCATTGATAAAATTAATTCTGAGATAGCCGTATTGGAAGCGAACATTGCCAAAACTCAGGAAGAACTCAATATTGCCGAAGCCAAACGGAAAGAACAGGAAGAAGCCATGAACGAACGTGTCCGTACTATGTACATGTACGGAAATGGTAGTATGTTGGAGTTTTTATTTACTTCATCCGATTTTGCCGACTTTGTTACCAAGGTTGACATGTCCCGCTATATCATTGAATCGGATAAGGCATCATTGGACGCTTTAGCTGAAACAAAGAAAATAATCGATGAAAAGAAAGCTAAAATTGAGGCCGACCGGCTGCAGACAGTTTCTAAAAAAACTGAGCAGGAAACGGCCTTAGCCCAGCAGCAGGAAATTAAAGCTCAGAAAGACAGTCTCTTGGCCCAAAACCAGGCGATCGTCGCTGAGTATCAGGCAATTGTGGCGGCTGAAGCAGCCAACGCAGCGAGCATTGAAGCTCAGGTTCGGGAAATGATGGCAGCCCAGGCAGCCGCTTCTGGCGGGTCAACCACTGGTGGCAGCACGACCTTTGTCCCATCAAACGGAACCTATCAATGGCCGTGTCCGGGCTATTATCCATCCGCGGATGATGATTTCTTTGGTACCCGGTTGCACCCGATCTGGGGTGATTACCGGACCCACTATGGCGTCGATATGGGTGCCCCATCCGGAACACCGATCCTTGCTATGGGCAACGGTGCGGTGTTATCAGCCGGCTGGAACGGTGGTTATGGAAATTGTGTTATTGTTGATTTAGGTAACGGCCTCCAGGCCATGTATGCGCATATGAGTGGTTTTGCAGTATCAGCAGGCCAAACTGTCAACAAAGGCGATGTGGTTGGTTACGTCGGCTCCACCGGGGATTCCACCGGGGCCCATCTCCATTTCGGCGTACTTTCCGGCGGATCATTTGTTGATCCTTTAGGATATTTTTAAGCGAAACATTGTAGACTATAACGAAAGAACAGGAGAAAAGAATCATGATTCTTTTCTCCTGTTTTATTTGTATAATAATAAAATTTAGGATAAGGTGAAAAAATGGAAAATAAGTCAAAAAAAACCAAACTCATCGTGGTAATTGTGGTGCTGATCATCACAAATATCATCACCTTCACAGTGGCCACAACTGGCAATTATCTGATCGGCAACAAGTTGATTGTGACGGTTGACAGCAGTGAAACAGCCGCCGGGATAAAAAAACTATTAGCGCTAAAAGAACAGATTGGTCTGGAGTATTATAAGGATGTTGATAACACCACTTTAATTGATGGGGCCATCAAGGGCATGTTTGACAGTCTGGGTGATCCCTATAGCAGTTATTTTACCTCCGAAGAATTTAAGAAATATATGGAGTCAGCCACTGGCGTCTATGAAGGCATTGGGGTCGTCGTGACAGAGGATGATCAGGGCGTGACCTATGTAATTGCCCCGCAAAAAGGCACACCGGCTGATCAGGCCGGGATCAAAACGGGCGATAAAATTATCAAGGTGGATGGTGAAGATGTCAGTACGATCGGTTCGGATGCGGTAGTGGCTAAGGTAAAGGGGCCAGCTGATACCACCGTTAATATCACCCTCTTACGTGGTGAAGAAGTCATTGATATGCAATTGGTACGCAAAACCATTGAAGCAAAAACAGTGGAATCCCGGGTGATCGGCGATAAAGGCTATATCCAGATCAGTGAATTTACGGATAAAACCGCTGATGATTTTGAAGCCCAGCTAAGTGAACTGTTGGCTCAAAATATTACCGGTTTGGTGATTGATTTGCGTAGTAACCCCGGCGGCGGCGTAAAGGAAGCGGTGGAAATCGCTGATCGGATTCTGGGCGAAACCATGGTCGTTTATACGGTTGATAAAAACGGCAATAAAACCGAATATACCTCAGATGGCGAAGAACAGCTTAGTCTGCCAATGGTTGCCCTGGTTGATGGCGGCTCGGCCAGTTCCGCTGAAATATTGGCTGGGGCTCTTCAGGATACAGGCGCTGCCCAGCTGGTCGGCACCAAGACCTTTGGAAAAGGGATTGTTCAGGAAATCATCAGTCTCACTGATGGCGGTGGCTTTAAGGTGACCAATTCCGAATATTTCACCCCTAACGGCAACAACATTCACGAAAAAGGTCTCGAGCCAAATATCGTGATTGAAGCGACTGACTTTATGAAGAATAACTTTTTCACCGACGAAGAAGATGTTCAACTACAAAAAGCCTTACAAGTTCTTAGTGGAACCAATTAGAATCTATGAGCATGCCATAACGGCATGCTTTTTCTATTGGTGAGGAATAATTAAGATTTTATTAAATGATAAGGATTATTGTTTGCCATTAAAAAAAAGCTGTGATAGAATAATGGAACGAATGTTCATCAAACTGATTGGAGGGTGCTGATGAAAGATATGAAGCACGCATTTAAGGTTGTCTCGGAATACGAACCTAAGGGTGATCAGGGACCGGCCATCGAAAAAATTGCCAACGGAATTAAGGCGGGGTTAAAGTATCAAACCTTACTGGGCGTGACTGGCTCCGGAAAAACCTATACTATGGCTAAGGTAATTGAAGCGGTTCAGAAGCCAACCCTGGTGATTGCTCATAATAAAACCCTGGCGGCCCAGCTGACCAATGAGTTTCGGAGTTTTTTTCCGGATAATGCGGTGGAGTATTTTGTCAGCTATTATGATTATTATCAACCGGAAGCTTATGTACCGCATTCGGATCTGTTTATCGAAAAAGACTCGTCCATCAACGACGAGATTGATAAATTACGTCACTCTGCTACGGCAGCTTTATTTGAACGTCGGGATGTAATTGTGGTGGCCAGTGTGTCCTGCATTTATGGACTGGGAAGTCCTTTTGATTATGAAAATTTGATGCTGTCACTCCGTCCGGGGATGGAAAAAGATCGGGATACGATTATCCGTAAGCTGGTGGATATTCAGTTCACCCGAAACGACATTGCTTTTGAGCGGAACAATTTCCGGGTGCGCGGCGATATTCTGGAAATATTTCCCTCGGCTTCGTCAAACAAGGCGATCCGGCTGGAATTTTTCGGGGATGAAATTGAACGGATTACTGAGATTGATACCCTGACCGGGGAGATTTATGGGGAGCTGAACCATGTCTCGATTTTCCCGGCGTCTCACCACACCACCACCCCGGAAAATCTGGAACGGGCGATTGCTGGAATTCAACAGGAACTGCGCCAACGCTATGACGAATATACCCAAAACAACCGTCTGGTGGAAGCCCAGCGGATTCTGCAACGGACCAACTATGACATTGAAATGCTCCGGGAAATGGGCTATTGTAACGGCATTGAGAATTATACCCGCTACATCAACGGGCTGCCCCCAGGATCACCACCCTATACCCTGATTGATTATTTTCCCAAAGATTTTCTGATGATTGCCGATGAGTCCCATGTCTCGATTCCCCAGATTGGCGGGATGTATGCCGGGGATAAAGCCCGTAAGAGTAACCTGGTGGACTATGGCTTCCGGCTACCCTCAGCCTATGATAACCGGCCGCTGAATTTTTCCGAATTCGAAAGCAAGATCAATCAGATTGTCTTTACTACGGCAACCCCCAGCAAATACGAAAAAGAACACAGCCAGAATACCGTTGAGCTGATTATTCGACCGACCGGTCTGATCGATCCGGAAATTACGGTTCGCCCGGTTGCTGGTCAGATCGATGACCTGCTCGGTGAAATCAAACTAACCACCGGTCGGGGCAATCGGGTATTGGTCACCACGTTAACAAAGAAAATGGCTGAAGATCTAACCGACTACCTAAAAGAAAATGGTGTCCTGGTGAACTATCTGCATTCGGATGTGGATACCATCGAGCGGATGAAGATTCTAAGGGATTTACGGCTGGGTACCTTTGAGGTGCTGGTGGGCATCAACCTGCTGCGGGAGGGTCTTGATTTGCCGGAAGTTGGTCTGGTGGCGATTCTGGATGCTGACAAAGAAGGATTCCTCCGTTCAGAAACGTCGCTGATCCAAACGGTTGGCCGGGCGGCCCGTAATCTGGAAGGTCATGTCATTATGTATGCGGACAAGATGACACCCTCGATGGATCGGGCTATCAGCGAAACTAATCGCCGCCGGGGTATCCAAAGCGCCTACAATGAGGCCCATGGTATTACCCCCAGTTCGGTCAAAAAAGATATCCATGCTGTTATCGAGGCGACCAAGGTGGCCGAGGAACCGGCAACCTATGCAATTGGTGATGAAGCGCTGGATATTGATGTGAAGATTAAAGAACTCGAAGTCGAAATGCTGACGGCGGCCGAGGCCCTGGAATTTGAACGGGCTGCCAATTTGCGGGACGAAATTCATCATCTCAAAAATTACCGAAGATAGCTTAAGCTGATGTTATAGCGGGATGGCTGAAACTAAATTTTAGTTGTTTTTTAATTTACAGAATCGGCTAGTACCCGCCAACGAATGTACCAGACCATGACTTAATGGTGTTTTTTCATTTAATAATTCATGCGGCATAATTAAGGAGAGAATAAACATAAATATGAAATATATCGAAATAAAAGGTGCCAAGGAGCACAATTTAAAAAACATTAACTTAAAAATACCCCGGGATCAGCTGGTGGTTTTTACCGGGCTGAGTGGCTCGGGGAAGTCATCATTGGCTTTTGACACCATTTATGCTGAAGGACAGCGCCGCTATATGGAGTCGCTTTCTTCCTACGCCCGGCAGTTTCTGGGCCAGTCCCAGAAGCCCAATGTGGAAAGTATTGACGGCCTATCCCCGGCAATTTCCATTGACCAGAAAACCACCAATCGCAACCCCCGCTCGACAGTGGGGACAGTCACCGAGATTTATGATTATCTGCGGTTGCTTTACGCCCGGATTGGGATTCCCCATTGCCCCAAGTGCGGCAAGGTGGTACAATCCCAATCGGTGGATCAGATTGTCGACAGCATCATGGCGCTGCCGGAAAAAACAAAATTTCAGATTCTGGCCCCGGTAATCCGGAAGGAAAAGGGACAACATAAAAAGATCATCGATCACATCAAAAAAGAAGGCTTTGTCCGGATCATTGTCGATGGGGAGGCGATGGAAGTCACCGATGAAATCAATCTCGATAAAAATAAAAAACATACCATTGAAGTGGTAGTGGATCGTCTGGTAGCCAAGGATAACCTTGGTAAACGGTTGTCCGATTCACTGGAAATTGCCCTGAAACTATCCGGTGGCCTGGTGATCTGTGACGTGATTGGCGGCGAGTCCCAACTTTTTAGTGAAAAACTGGCCTGTGCCGACTGCGGCATTGCCATGGATAAATTGGAGCCCCGGACGTTTTCGTTTAATAATCCCTTTGGAATGTGCCCGGATTGTCATGGCTTGGGCTTTCATCAGGAAGTGGATCCGGATTTACTGATCCCCGATAAAAGTTTATCGATTGCCAACGGCGCCATCAAATTTTTTGGTTTAAAAAGTGATTCCAAGTATTATTACAACCTGATCAAGGCGCTGGCAAAAAAACACCAGTTTGATATTGAGTTACCCCTGGAAGATGCCAGCGAGGCATTTTTACAGGCCCTTCTATATGGCAGTGACGAGGTTCTGGAAATCGCCTACGAAGGCAAGTTTTCAGGAACCTACAGCTCCACCTTTGAAGGGCTGATTAAAAACATGGAGCGGCGTTATCTGGAAACGACCTCGGAGCGGATGCGGTCCTTAATTGAACGGTATATGTCCGAAACCCCCTGTCCCACCTGTCACGGTAAACGGCTCAATCCCACCAGTCTGGCAGTGACAATTCATGATCGAAATATCATCGAAATTACCGATATGGCCATTGGGAACTTGCTTGAATTTTTCAAAGCTCAGACTATGACCGACCGGGAAATGATGATTGGCGAATCGATCTTTAAAGAAATTGAAGCCCGGCTTAATTTCTTGAAAAATGTCGGACTGGAATACCTGACCCTGTCCCGGAATGCCGGAACCCTTTCGGGGGGAGAATCCCAGCGGATTCGGTTGGCCACCCAGATTGGCTCGGGTCTGGTGGGGGTATTATATGTTCTGGATGAGCCCAGTATTGGCCTCCATCAACGGGATAATCAGAAACTGCTGGAAACCCTGCGGCGCTTAACCGACTTGGGTAATTCACTGATTGTGGTGGAGCACGACGAGGAAACCATGCAAGCTGCTGACCACATTGTTGATATTGGCCCGGGGCCCGGGGTTCATGGTGGCCAGATTGTCGCACAGGGAAGTCTTGAAGAGATAATGGCGGTGCCGGAGTCGATCACTGGCCAGTATTTCAGTGGCCAGCGCTTTATTCCGATTCCGCAAAAGCGTCGGGAAGGCAGCGGCGAGGTAATTAAGATTGTCGGTGCCCGGGAGAACAACTTAAAGAATCTGGATGTCGATTTTCCGCTGGGGAAATTTATCTGTGTAACCGGGGTTTCCGGATCCGGGAAAAGCACGCTGATTAATGAGATTTTATACAAGGGGATTTCCCAGAAGCTGTATCGCAGCCTGAAAAAGCCGGGGAAATACACCCGTATCGATGGGGTTGAATTCATCGATAAGGTAATCGATATTGATCAGTCGCCCATCGGCAGAACCCCCCGCTCCAATCCGGCCACCTATACCGGGGTTTTTGACCTGGTTCGGGATCTGTTTGCCAAAACCCCGGAAGCCAAGGCCAGAGGCTATCAGAAAGGCCGATTCAGCTTCAATGTCAAGGGTGGCCGTTGTGAAAAATGCAGCGGTGATGGAATTATCAAAATTGAAATGCATTTTTTACCCGATGTTTATGTACCCTGTGAGGTCTGCGGCGGCAAGCGCTACAACCGGGAAACCCTGGAAGTCAAATACAAGGGCAAAAACATCGCCGATGTACTGGATATGACAGTGGAGGAAGCCCTAGAATTTTTTGGCAATATTCCCAAAATCAAAGAAAAGCTCCAAACCCTCTACGATGTCGGTCTCAGTTATGTAAAACTGGGACAGCCATCGACCCAATTATCCGGTGGGGAAGCTCAGCGGGTTAAATTGGCCACTGAATTAAGTAAACGCAATACCGGCAAAACCCTCTACGTTCTCGACGAGCCCACCACCGGTTTGCATATTGCCGATGTCCACCAGCTGATCAATGTCATTCAGCGTCTGGCTGACAGCGGCAGTACGGTAGTTGTCATTGAGCATCAGTTGGATATGATCAAGGTGGCAGATCACATCATTGATCTTGGCCCCGAAGGGGGCGAGGGCGGCGGCACCATCATTGCCATTGGGACTCCCGAAGAAATCGCCCGGGTGCCCCAATCCTACACCGGCCAGTATCTCAAGAAAATTTTACCGAATTGCTAAAAGAACTAACCCAGTACCGACAATTGTTACATCATGTTGT
>NZ_DJGY01000027.1:0-37030 GCF_002435675.1 Acetobacterium sp. UBA5834
ATAAAAGCGATCAGATAGGTTTTACGCTTTTTACCGTTAAGGCTCAGATAGGGGCCGTGGGAAACATCCGTCTGCCACAGGGTGTTGATGTCAACATGGGCAAAACGGCGGCGATCCGACGTATCCGCCACAGATGCCTTTAACAGCTGATGTTTTTTCAGCAGCCGATACACTGTCGAATAGGAACAGTCAGCGCTGGTGAAGTGACCTTCATGAATGAGCCATTCCTGGAACAACTTCACGGATAAATGGATGTTCTCATTTCTCAGCTTAAGCAACAGCTTTACTGATTCCACCGGTAAAGCCCGGGACGACCCTTTGTCAGTCCGAACTTTGGGCTTGAGCGCATCAAAACCATGACGCCGGTATAAACGATGCCATTCCAGCAGGGTTTTGCGGTTGTAAGTGCGGATGCCATAATGCGGGACATCATGGGTTTTGGCACTGACCTCATCCAGATAGGCCGTGTGGTTTGTGACGGTATCCGTGAGTAACGGCGCAATCAGGCCATAGCGAAATAAAGCAATCAATTCTTTGTCTTTTTCAGTCATTGTAAAAAACCTCCGATTTTAAAGTGTTGAGGTTTTAAGGATCCGTAAAACCAGGTAATCAGAGCATAACGGATCAAGCGATAAAAGGCAAAGCAAAAGCTCTGTGGGATAAACATTTCTTCAAAAAAATGCGAAAGGATGGTACAATTAAAGTGCCATAAATCCTATCTTAAAATGATCGTAATATCTTTTGGCGAAGATGTGGGGCTTACCCACCGATTGGACCATTTCAAGAAGCTTTATGGCTTTTTCATGCCAAAAATCAGGAAAGACGATTAAAGGATCATGGCAGATGCGAAAATACTCAATCAGCCGGTTCAGACAAAAAAGAAAACGCCGGGTGATAAAGTGCCGATGCTGATGCGCTAAAGCGCAGCCTGAAGGAATCCTTTTAAAAAAGGCCCAAAGCAGTTCCAGTAGAAATGGAAGCGCCAGTTGAAATCCGGAATGGCAGAAAGAAGGCAGGATACTCACGGTTTTACCGCAATGAATACAGTAGTGGCGTTGGACCGGAATGGAGAAGACATCCTCATACCAGATCACATGTCGGTGATAGATACCATGAAGATGGAGCCGCCGGCGGGAATGACAATGAGGACAGCTGTCAATGCGAACTCTTTCAGCGGTGTAGAATTCAGTGATATAATCCAGCGGGTGGTCAGAAAAGTGTTCCAGATGAACCATGGTTGATGCTTCCTTAAAGTGCTTAATGATTAATCATTATACCATAGTTGAAAAGCCCGGTTTACCCGGAATAATTTGATTAAATCAGGACTGTTTTGACACTTATAATTTGACATTTAACATCAAGGTAACTTGAGCTACCTTGAAATCCCGCAAACCCGGATTAATCAAGGCTTTTCGGGCGAAAACCATGAGTTTACCACGCTTCGGCTCGACCCCTGAATTTAACGGTTTTCAGAGCAAAGTGTAGAAAAACGACCAGCGAAATGACCTTAAGATACTTTAGTTTCCTGGCATTTTCAAGAACATAGACCACAGCGTACCCTACCATTGACATTGATTAAAAGTGCATAACGCAAAACAGACAGAGCTGATATCTGTCTGCACCATCAATGCATTGGAGGGATGGACATGGCAACTGACTACTCTCACCTTCTGGCTGAATACCCTGAAAAGATATGTCAAGACCAATTTTACAGGATTTGCCGAATAAGTAAACGAAAAGCCACATGGCTTTTAGAGAACGGCTATATCCCCTGCGAGGATACAGGGAAAAAGACCCATAGGTTCAAAATCCGGATAACGGACGTGATAGAATACCTTATCCGCTTAGAAGATTCTCCGGAGTCCCTGCTGACACCTCCCGGAATTTTTTCAAGCGGAATAAAATATAGACCCAAACCTAAAATTGTGGAGCCGATAGATTCAGATAAATTTATGAAGATGCTGAAGAAAAGGTGGAGCAGCTCTCCTGATACGCTTACCGTGGACGATGCTGTAAAACTGACCGGTTACTGCAAAACCACAGTGGCAGAATGTATAGCCAAAAAGAAATTATTCGGGGTGTGGTACTACAACAAATACCTGATACCCAAAGACTACCTGATCGAATACATAGCAACCAAAGCCTACCGCATCACTCAAAAATCCAATAAGCACATGAGTCTGATACGAAAATTTCAAGAGGAACAGCTACAGGCTTGAAAGCAGAAAAAACAACTTAAAGTTGAAAGCTAATCGGATATGTTAGTTTCTGGATTTCAAGCATAAAATACTGAATTGTAAAGACGGCATCGGTTTGGGCTGATGTCGTCTTTACATAGCTGTCCGGCTTTCATCGGATGGCTTTATTAAAATTGCCTAAATTGCTGTGGGTTAACTTGGATACAACCGGATAACTCTATAGGTTATAGTGTCAGAAACCATCATCGCACCATTAGTATTTATGCCATGCCTGATATATGTTATTCCTACGACAAAATGCCTCTTGACCACCTTCCATAATATCGACAATGAGTGTGTGGGATTGGGCATTGTCAATACTACCCATGGAAGCCGTTATTGCATTTTCTGTAAACGCCGTGGCAATTACACGTTCTGCATCCCCAAGAACCGGAATGTTGGGGTTGTGAGTCGCAAAAACAAATTGAACATTTGCCTTTTTGGATTTTACCGTCTTAATGAACTCTTTGTACACCACCTGGTTATCCAGATCATCCTCTGGCTGGTCGATGATAATAATGTCGCTGTCATCTTGGGTGAGAATAGAAAGAATCAACGCCGAAGCGCGCTGTCCAAGGGAATGCTCACTGAGTGGTTTACCATGGTAGAGAATATCAATGTGATCTTCGCTCTGACAACGGACATACTGTGAATACTCATTTTGGACTTTTTCTGAAAACTTTATATATTCCGCTTCAACAAGAATCTTTTTTAATCCCTTGCCACCATCCATCAATATATCCAACAAGATAGCAACCCCATCCCGAAGGACTTCGCATATCTGGGTTGTTTTGATTTCTGCACTCCGAATCATTGTTCCTCTAAACGATTGTGCTACTAACCGAGAGAGAGCCTCTGCGTTTCCTTTAAAGTCGATGGTGATTACTAAAGCATCTTGCTTTCCGTTTAACCTGCCAATTTCTGTTTGGTAACCATCGAAAACAGATTTTAATAGATCATTGCGTTGGCGTGCCAGCCCAAGGATTCGTTTTTTGATTTCATCTACCGAAGTTGCCTCGCGCTTTAGTCGCTCGATATCTTCCACGTTTTTTGCTTTGTCTTGCGTATATTTTAAGAAACCCTTGATATCCAGGGAGTCATCACTGATTTCGCGCCGAATTTCCGCAAACTCATCTTTCAATCCATCGATAAGCTGCGCCAGTTCAGACTGTAACCCAGTGAGTATATTTTTCTCGTTTCCAAGTTCTTTGCGAAGATCAGAGATCTTTTGGAGAATCGCAGTAATACGGTCTATAACCACTTGCGCTCTTGCGAAAAGAGCAGAATTGCACTTTGAAGTATACGACGAAAGTGCGATACCATCGAGTGAGGATATCTGGATGAACTCATCCAACTTTGTGGCGACTGCTTCAATTGTTTTGATTGTGCCTTCGAGCTTGATTTTATCGCTGCCGAACTCCGTTTGCTTCTCCAGCTTCTGTGTGATGCCCTTTTCTTCAAATATCTTGAGCTTATGATCAAGGTCAGCGTTTTGGGTTTCCAGCTCCTTGATTTTTTCGGGAATCTGCGTGACATCCAGCAGACTCTTGATAGCTTCAATAAGCTGTGTTTCTGCTTGCTCCAGCTCGGCTACGGGGATGGAAATTCTCCCCCCGAGTAACTTGTCCAACAACTTTTTTTCGTAGTTTTCTTCTGTGTCAGAACGCGCAAGGTCTTTTTGCCCGAAATAGAGAGGGTTTCTAATAAGGGAACTCACCTGTGCGGTGATATCTTTATTGTCAGAGTCCACAATATAAGCACGGTCACCGTTGATTCGAGAGACGTCATATTTTCGACCGTACTGGTCGGCGACACGCACGACAGCTTTACCGCCGGAACCTAAAATGAACTCCACCAACTTGTCTTTGTATTTTTGGTCAGCGGATGCTTGCAAGTCCAGCACCCAGCGCAGCACCTCAAGGATAGATGATTTTCCGCTTCCACGGATGCCAATAAGAGTGTTTAGCTGGGGTGACAGATTAACTGAAATACCATTGAGTTTACCACCTATAAAGTTGATGGATTCGATATAGCTATGGCGTAAATGCTCATAATTATCAAATATGCGGCTCCTATGATCAACAAGAGCATATCTCAATGCATCGAAAGAAAAATCTCCCAGCTTGATGTATGTTTGACAGCCATTCTTGCCGATCTCTTCGATCCGTTTGGGGTCTGAGCCCTCGACACAGGCTATGTCATAACCGAGCCACTTAGCCAGCTTCGGAATATTATCGCGAGTTCGAAGCTTCTGTATACCAAGTATCCGCTTTTTAAAAAGCTCAAGTTGTGCAAGCGACTGTATCATGCCACCGCCACACTCTTTGATAAGACCGTTGTCCTGTTCCACATGGGCAAAGACAATAAAATAGTCTTTTCCATAGCGCTCCAGTGCTTCGAGTGCCAGTCGAACATCATATAAGCATCTGGTGTTTGCATTTTCATGATTGGGAATTCCCTGAAAAGCGGTTGTGATAAAATTGCTAATCGCATCCTCGCCGTTACTAATCCACTCGTCAGGATTAAAAATAATCAGTGTGTGGAGCCCATTGCTGCCTTCTTTAATAGAAAGCTCCACTCCAGGCAGAAGTAATATATCTTTTTGACGCGCTTTTTTACGGAGAGCCTTGTATTCTTCAAGATCAAACTTATTGTGATTTGTGATCACACCGACGCTTATTCCTTTTTGCTTTAGAGCATCAATATAGTTAACGATAAAAGTGTCCGATTCACCAGTGTATTCGAACTCCTTATCCCGCCGAGTATGGAGGTGGAAATCCACACATAGAACCTCGGAACCAAAGTCAAACTTTGCCATGCCCTTACCTCCTTTGCCTTTACGAACGCTCAAGTCGCCGCTGTTTTTATTTTCTCCAAATCATGGTGGATCTTTGACACCACCCGGTTTAATACCTAATGTATCAACAAGCAATTGCTTGTATACAATATCAATATCGTGTCGAACAATTGTATCCATACGATAAAGCAAACTTTCACGCTGGGCAGGCTCAATGTTTGTGATTTTAGGTAGCAAAATATTACCCGGCAGAATTTCCAAAACCTGCCACTATAATTGCCTCCATAGATTCCGGCGAAAGCAAAACTATTGTAGCAGGAAAGCCGTCCTCCCCGTTACTTCATCAAATTAAGTTTTACAAGTAATTGGGGATGGTTCTTCTTTTTTAGTTCGCACTCCCAAATTCGTACTACCGTCCATCCGCGTTGTTCAAATTTCGCGGTTACCTCTCTGTCATGTATAATGTTTCTTTCCCGTTTTGCAGTCCAAAAGTCCTCATTTTCCTTCGGCCGTGTGTTACGGCAATCATGCCCGTGCCAAAAACACCCATCTACGAATACGGCAATTCGACGCTCCATAAACACGAAATCCGGATGACCCTTGACGGTATAGTTCCGTCGCCATCCTGTTATTCCATACTGATGAAATACCTCGATTAGGCGCAGCTCTGTGGACTTGTTGCCTTTGGAGCGTACCTTACTCATAACTGCTGAACGGGTTGCTTTATCGTATACGTCTGACATCCCTCATCACCTCGATTCACCGCCACAATCCGGCAAAATCAGAGGATAGCGTCCTTTAATAACATCGTGCATTACGATATCAATTTCTCCAACAAGTTCGACATATTCAAGCAACTTGTTCACAAGATTAAGGAATTCTCCCATATCTTCTGCGGTAAAGGCACAATGGGTGAAGTCGTATGAGTTAAACTTCATCCATGCGTTCTTGATAACTTCATATCCAGAAATGTTTATTCTTTGAACATCCAGAGGACAAGGAATTATGATGTTGGTTCGGCCATCCGTCAACGTGATGGTCTCATTATCTTCATCGAATGGCTGGATGCCTTTCGTCCATGAGAGCCTAAAGCCTGGAGGTACCAGCGACTTAAAAGCATCATAATCATATCCCGCAAGATTTTGTGGTGTGTGGTCCCGTTTTTCCAACGTAGCTACTTTTCGCCCAAGTTCAGCAATCTGCATAAACATGTCGGCATCGTTAACTACAGGGATACGTGGACGCAAATCCGCACGATTAACCGTGAATAAAGCACCCTCGAATTCATCAAGGTAGACTTGTGAGCAAAGAATGGCAAAAGTATAGAATACCATTTCTGTGGCAAGGGCAACCCCATCAATACCCAAGAGCGTTGCAAGTAGTTCGCAAAGCCGATCATTGACATTTGCATGAAGAGTGTCGCTCTTCTTACTGACTGGATACTGATTCAAGTAAATGAAAGAGTTTCCACGGCGGCACAAATCATTATCGGGATAATACCAGCAAAAAGAAGCAAACGGCTTTAAGCTATCTTTCTGATCCTTCGGTGAGTGCGATAATGCAAAACCAATGGTATTTTCATCAGCATACGCTTTTCCGATTTCCGGACGCCGCCTTGTCCCACCGCCTCCAACTCGACTGAATTTATGTAGCAAGTCTTGCCAAAGGAATGCTTTCATCGACAAGAACGGTCGAAAAGCATAATCTACAATGTTTTGGTCAAGGGTAGCCTCAACCGCTTGCGCACTCCCTAATTCATTCAGTGCATCAGCAAAGGCGCGGGTATCGGCCTTCTGCGGGGGCTTATCCTGAGAACGCAACCACTCCTCAGAAGCCTGCATTCCGCGCCTCATTATTTCTTTGCTACGGCGTTTCAACATAGGAGCCTTCAAGTGTGTAAAAATGCTGGACGGAGCAAGTTTAATACCGGAGCAATGATTCTTAAATACTGCGTTCGGCTCGGACTCTCCGCTTACAGGCCAATAAGATAAATACAGCTCTTCGTCAAACGGCAAAGACGGGCGTAGGGCATAATTTGAATTATCTATAGAGTAACCATCAAACATTTTTAGGGACACATTGGCATCTTGCTCAAGCCATGCTGTTTTCTCAGTCTTTGCGAACCGCGAAATATCGAAGTATTTAAACTCGTTCATTGCCGAAGTTTCTCCGAATTTCCTTGTCGCAATGAGTACCGCTCGACCTTGCTGCGTCCTAAACATACTGTCAGAACGGATGCCAGCCCTTGCATCTGCATCAACCGACACTATCCAGGCGTATGAGAAATGTTCGACAATATACTTCCGAGCGTATTTATACGACTCGGCTTCAAGGAATGTCGCCGGAACAATATACGCTAAGACGGAGTGATTATTCGAATGCTCCAACATTTCACATCCCCAACGTAAAAACTGAAGATGCGGATTGTTAACCTGCTTTTGTGTGTTTTGTCTTGCGTGTCGATTCTCGGCAGGAGGACGAAAGTCATCCATTAGCCCCAATATCTTCGAAAAACCCGAACCCATATTTGTCTTTGACGAATCCGAGGAAGGGGGATTCCCTATGACGAGGGTAATTGGTCGAGAGGACAGTTCCCGTGCGCGATTAAGCTCAAATCCCTCAACCGTATCCGTATTGGCTGGTTCTCTCCCAAATACACAGTCGCTGAGAGTGTTCGCCAGTATCAATTCGTATCTTGAACGATGATCTCTGATTTCTTGATTCAGCACTGCCATTCGATAGTTTGCAAGCATGTAGGGAGCGGGAAGGATCTCAATTCCGCAAAGAGAAAACGCACCACGTCTCACATCGTTCTGACGTATTCTTTCTAAAAATGAACCTGTCCCACAGCAGGGATCGATCAGCATATTACCATCGTCAAAAATACTCGCGCCATCAAAATTATCACGAGCAATAATCTCTGTCAAACGAACAATACAATCGGCAAGTTCGCTCGGCGTGTAATATGTTCCATAGTCAAAGCGTGAGCGCGGATCAAACTTTGAAAGAAATAGTTCAAACAGCTTATGGTAGTCAGGGCTACGAAGTTGCTTCTCGGTCATATGTACGAACGACAAAAAACGAATGCATTCACCTGTCCAATTCAGAATAAAGCTGTCATCGTCACTGTGGTTGTTGAGATAATGGATTATTGTAAGGAACGGGCGCAACGCCTGACCATCCACGATATCTCGCGCCAGGTAATCCTTTATCTTACGTTCCTTTTCAGTCGGAGGATCGTTGTCTGTGCATTCAATGCGATGGGCGTACAACAACGCAAACATAATCACTTGCGCAGAAAAGTCAGCAAATACCTTGTCTCGCCTCATATTTTCATCATTATGGTTATAGACCAGAACGCGTAACTCATCCAAAAGTGATATAGCATTCCTTTCGGTCTCATCCATTGCTTCATCTATTGGGATGCTCGAATAGCGCAGGATTTCATCCGACAGATACTTTGTTCGCAAAGCGACCAACTCAACGAGCTTTCCTTCGTCACAATACTGTGGGGACGGATCGGCAAAGAACCTACGCATCATAACCTCAAACTGAGGATTGAGCGTTAGGTGCGACCAGTCTGGGCGATTCATATGGGACTTGTCTATTAGAGATATAATTTGGGGAAGCACCCCCTCGTCAAAGGAGTAGATGAAATCAATTCCATCAGTAATTATCAATTTATGCCCCAACGATAAATAGCGATTGAACTGCTCCTCGTGGGCCGTGATATCAAATGCATCCGCGGAAAGCCCCTTGGCCTCAATATAACCATAAACGCCGAGAGTTGCTCTGTCATGGATAAGCCAGTCGGGACGCCCCATCCGAGCCTGATTACGTGGTTCAAGAATGACCACGATATCCGAGCTACCGTTTAGCTTCATTGCCAATTCCTTGAATAGCGTATCTAATGAAGGTCGGAAAGAGAGTTCAGCTGTGTGTTGGTGAGCGGCGAGAGAATCATTATAATCACGCTGCAAGCTCTTTAAGTAACGCTTTATAATTGCCTGATATGACACATCTCTCACCTCTTTCCTTTATAATAGGTTATTATACTCTCTCCGATAGCTTCAGCCAATTTAGGTGGAACTGCGTTTCCAATTTGGCGAGCAATTTCAATTTTCGATCCTTTGAAAACAAAGTCCAAAGGAAATGTCTGCAGCAATGCGCCTTCGCACAACGAGATGCTCCTTGGTTGATCCGGATGTCCAAATAGGCCTCGGGTAAAGCTGTCAAAACGAGCGGTTATGGTCGGCGCTACTTCGTCCCAAGCCATGCGTCCGTATACGTTACGATGCCCAATAATAGCGCTGTCCACTTTATGACAATCAGCTAACAACTCTTTAGGCAGATGATCCCGCCCTTGCCCTTGCTGCAACGCCTGTATGCGTTGAAGATTTTTTTCTGACAACCGATCACGTCGATGCAATGGATAGTCAGGATGCGGTTTACCGTCTTCAGGAGGAGGGGGAAGGAAAGATATTGTATCACGAACGGTATGTTTTTCGCCCGTTGGTTTGGGGAATATATACGTCGAACCAATATCATGCCGTTCGCCTACCAAGACAAGTCTCTTCCTCCGTTGTGGAACACCATAATCCTCTGCGTCGACGGGTTGTTTATGAACATGATAGCCAATAGACTCCATTTTCTCAATCAGCTCTGCCAGGATGGTTTTTCCTCGTTTACCTTGAATACCCGATACATTCTCCATAACAAAAAACATCGGACGAACCTCTTCGATAAGTCTTCCGTATAAAAGAACCAGCTCGTTTCGAACGTCTGTATCCTTACCGATACGTTGGACAGAAAACCCCTGGCAAGGGGGACCTCCGGCAAGTAAGAACAACTCGCCTTGCTTTAACCCGATCATATCAAGTAGCCGTCCTCCAAACATATTTCTTATGTCCTCGCAGAGAGCGGGATGCGCGAAATATTCAGGATTGCTTTGGATTGATTCGATACATCTTTTGTCTATGTCAAAACTCAACAGGATTTCAAATCCCGCCTCGCTCAATCCCAACGATAAACCGCCTGCCCCCGAGAAACTATCAACACAAGTGAAACGCATATTAAGCTCGCCTCCTTGTGTTCTTGATGCCTGCAATTACGCTGGAGTATGAATTGCTCACCGGCAGCTCGATAGTTTCCATTCCGGTGTAAAGTTGAGCAGTTGTCGGCTCTGTTGACAGATACTCTATTAGCACGTTTACCGCAACCCCGCATGAAAGCAAAGGAGGAACAGCTTCTCCAATTTGACGATAAATATCATCGGACTTGCCTTCAAATTGAAAACCATCAGGAAAACTCTGTAATCTTGCCGCTTCTCTCGCCGTTAGCCCTCTATCTTGAACAGGGTGTGTGTAGCGCCCGCTTGCTGGATTCCTTGCATAGTGCGTGATGGTGATCGCAGGCTTATCCCAACTGAGCCGCCCATATACATCAGAAAAACCATTCACTTTCGTCAGGCATGCAGGTCCCTCACCTTGTGGTAGACTTCCTCCATCGTGAGGTACTTTTTTAATAACCTCGATAGTGCTGCGCTTATGAGCCACAGCCTTATGAAGCGGGTCGTTCGAGTTGGCTTCTCCCGCCTCAAGTGGACTTAACCCTCCAATAGCATCGCGAACGGTCTTATATTTATCCGAAGCAAAATAACCCTCTGGGAGCAGAAATTCTTTTTTCATCCCAATTATAATAGAACGGAATCTCTCCTGAGGCACACCAAACTCAGCGGAGTTATAGATGTTCTGCTTGACCGTATATCCCGCCTCGCAAAACGTCTCGCGCGCTTTACTGAAGTACCTCCAGTATCTATTAGATAAAAATTCTGGCACGTTCTCCATAACAAATATATCGGGGTTAACCTCGGTAACAATACGCGAGAAAGCAATCACCAAACTGTTGCGATCATCATCCTCATTGTCCCAGTGTTTTTTTCTATGCGATGAAAAGCCTTGGCACGGAGCACACCCGATCAAAATCGTGGGCTTAGTGCGGTCAAAACCAACGCTATTTAAAAACTGGCGAATGCTTGCGGGAGTATTCGCAATTTTAAGAATATCTTCACAAACAATCGGCGTTCCAAAATTTCTACTATAGGTTGCGGCCGATATCGGATTCATGTCACACCCAGCCAAAAAATGAAACATAGGCACGATCTGATTTATCGCGGCAAAACCCAACGACGTTCCTCCCGCACCGCTAAAAAAATCGAGTATCTGTATAGGGTTTGAATCTGAAGAACCTACGTCAAGTGGTGAGAATTTAGGCAACGCTTTAGCCGCTTCCGTAAACAACAATGCCTTATCACTTCGGAAGTCATTTTTTCTGGTGGCGTTTAAATTTTTCATTTGAAGTAGTTTTGTAAACGCGGCCATATACATCACCTCCAATCAATGATTATTTTTGAACAAAACTTTCGATATTCTACCAGTGTCATCTTGTCTCCTCATTATCGTGCGACAACTCCATAATGTCATGTAATTCGCAATCGAGAGCTTTGCATATTTTGACGAGAACATCAGTTGTGATGTTCTCGCCTTTACCTAACTTAGCGATGGATGCGGTACTGATACCGGTCGCCTTCTTTAGATCCTGTTTATTCATCTTTTTATCGAGCATTAAATGCCAAAGCTTGTTATAACTGACAATCACCGTTTAGCCTCCTTGTTCTTTCTATATAACTTTTATAATCATATCATTTTTATTTGGAAAAATCAATTGAATTTTTGCGTTCGCAAACGTTGTTTGGATATCTTGAGTTAAGATCCAGTTAATAAAAGCCGGAGAATCGGAGTGCAGAATGCGCTTCGATTTTCCGGCTTTTTTATTTTTCAGAAGGGAGAAAATTAAGTTAGTGTGTGTCTGAAAAGTCAAAATGCCAATTATTTTGATAAAAGCCAGATGCTAGCCATGTAAACAAAGCTACAAAATGAAGAAGCCAGCTTGTCATAACGCATAGCAACTCTCCGGAAATGTTTGATTTTGTTGAAAAAACATTCAACCAGGTGACGTTCTTTATAAAGCCACCAGTCACAATCCCAGGGTTCTTGGGTTTTTGACTTTGGCGGAATTGTATAGACAGCTTCTTGTGAAGTGATGTAAGTTCTAATATCTTTAGTTCCGTAAGCTTTATCGCCCAGGATATTGGCGCTTTTATATCAATATTTGATAATAGATCGATCGCAACGGTATTGTTATTAACTTGACCACCAGAAAGTTCAAAGTAAATCGGATTTCCCAGGGCGTCAACGACTGCGTGAATTTTGGTCGTATTACCACCCCGACTTTTTCCGATGTATTGATTCGCTTCTCCATTTACAGCCCCTTTTTAGCACCGGCACTATGCTGATGCGCTTTTACAATGATTGAATCAATGCTGAAATTTTCGAAATCAGCATCGGCATTTAAGGCATAAAAAATAGTTGCCAGTGTTTCGTCATCACGCCATTTACAGAAACGGCTGTAGACCGTTTTCCACGAACCAAAACGTTCGTGAAGATCTCGCCACGCAGCACTACTTCTTGCAATCCATAAAATTGCGTTGAAGATTAACCGATTATCTTTAGGTGGACGACCCGTTTTGGCTTTGGGAAATAAATCTTTGTTCTGTTCCCATTGTTCATCTGTAATTTCATAGCGTTTTGATGGCATCATACTTCTCACAACGTTTTTTGCTTTATTTTAAAACGCATTGTGGAGATTGTAAAGAATTAGTTTTCAGACACACCCTAGGGTTGTTTCTGCTACTCAATCATAAGTAATGTTTTCATGATAACACAAGAAGGTACCGGATCAAACAATCTGACGCATTACGCTACAGAATAGTTTAGCCAATACCTTCTTTTATTTTGACTGATAATGATAAAATTGAAAGTGAATAATTTGTGGGATAACACTTTGCCGAGATCAAAATTATTAATTATCCTTGATTATCTGCTGGCAAAAGTGATTCAATAATCTGATCTGCAAAAAATCCCCCCTCTTTTCAGTCATCTCACTAATTGAGGGGGGATTTTTTATTTGACTACTAGTTTCTTTACACAATCACCCGAACCGCAAAGGATTCTTTGCACGCCGGACATTTAACCATATGTTTACCCCGTTTGTTCGGCAATTTCAGGGTCTTCCTGCAATGGGGACATTTCCGATACCGATGAACCCGGATTTCTTTGATCCGCCGCAAAAATATCCGGCCTGATTTTTTGACGGGGTTCCACAGTTTCAGGAATTGTTCGTTTTCACTCCGTCGGCGACTGATATTTCGGGAAAAACCCCGTAACACCATCAGCAGAATCAAACCGTTTGAAATGACCATCAGGATCGTTGAATTGACCATCATATTGATCATCATCAGTCCCAAAGCCAGAAATAAGCCAGCGTAATAAAGCTGATCAATACCATAACGGCCCGTCATAAAGCGGATCAGCTTATTTTTTATACTTTCCATTTGTTGTCTCCTTCATCCGTTAACCATCGATACTAAAATATTAATCCCAAAAACGACAGCAAAAACTGGATTGCATAAAAACCAATAAACAGCTTAACAATCGTACCCAGTGGGGAAAAACTGGAGGTGCGTCGACTGGTGCTGCCAAACCAGCTGCGTCGGCCACTCATTTGACTCAGCAGGTTTTGATACTCGGCATTATCCGGCTCCATCTCAACGGCCATGCGGGCATGTTCCCGGGCTACGTCCCGGTAACCCAGGCCATAGTTGGCAATGGCACTATAGAAATGCCACTTAGCGCTACGATCCGCGAGATGATTGAGAATATTAAGCGCTTCTTCGTAGTTGTTCATATTAATCTGGTCAGCGGCGGCTTCAAAACTGAAGCTCCGCCGCTGGCTGTAAAAAGCTCCAAAAATCCATTCAAAGGGATCAAAGCCTTCAAAGGGGTCAGCCTGACCGCTTCGGCCATCGCTGCTGCTATATCGATAGGTATAGGTTCTGGTTTGTCCCGGATGACCTGGTTGATAGGGACTGGCATTGCCATGAGCATTGCCATAAGCATAGTTGGCCTGACCGCTTTTGATCAGATCATAGGCCGCATTGACCTCGCTCATTTTTCGGGCGGCTTCCGGATTACCTGGATTCAAGTCGGGATGGTATTGCTTCGCCAGTTTTTTATATGCTTTTGAGACGTCCTCATCACTGGCATCGTGAGGAACCCCCAAAATGTGATAGGGATCCAAATTCATGGTTATTCCACCTTTATCTGCAAATTTATTTGAAAATTTAATCGTGGAACGATTGTACCCCTTAATGTTTAGGTTTTGTTTAAACAATTGAATAAAAGCATTTCAGATTTATGTAAATAGCCTGATAATTTTGTTTCTTGCGAGATTATTTAAAAAAATTCTTTTTTGTTCATGCCCTAAAAAAACACCGCCAACCGATGAAGATCTCATCTGCTCACGGCATTTAAAATACTAATTACCTATCATTCAGCGTTTTTGTGACAAAATTCCGATCGTCGATCGCCCCGGTAGCACAAAATAATTATCGCCCAGGGTCACGCCAATTTTGGCGGTTTCGCCAGCAAACATGTCAAACAGTCGTTTCTGTTCCACCGTTGACCATTCTTCCCCGTTTCCGGGAACGTAATCCTGCGCCGCTGACCAGCCCGCTTCAGCTTTAACCGCCTCGGCAACAAAGACCTTACCGGTATTGACCAGCAGATTCATGACCTCATCAATCATAAAAAGCTCCATGGAGTCTTTCAAAATTTTGGCATAATCATCCAGCTCGGTGCCGACCGTGACAATATAGGGAAAAACCGGCTCGCTCTGGTCGACATAGCCCCGGAGCAGTGTGCTTTCAAAAGGCACCCCATTGATTTTAACCGCTTCTTCGGTTTTTTCCGTAACCTCAGCTTGAAAATAAATCGCCTTGGGCCGGGCAATCTGTTCCACCACTTCGTAAATAGGCTCGAGAATATCCAACATTGCTTCATTGCCTCTTAAGTGCAGCTCTTTGTCCAGGGTTTCCATATCGTAATTAAAGGGAAATTTCTCAAAAATTCTAAACTCCATTTTTACATTCTCCAATCTTTTGACTTGTTTTAAATATACCCATTCTTCATTAAAATATTAAATAAGAGTAAACTTTTTATTGTAAATTATGTTTCTCTATCCAAACTCATTGTGACGACCCATTGCGATCCCTACCAAATGAAAATCTGTCAGCATATCTTTGCCGAATTTAAAAGTATTTATTTTATGTAAATAAACTCTGTGATAAAATGATTTTACCAGCTTTTGCAAAACATTTGCAAAAGCAAAATAAACTAAAGGAGTCACCCAATGAAAAGAAAACTGCTGCCCTTATTACTTATCCTGGCACTACTGTTAAGTGGCTGTGCAACAACCAAATCCAGCAACGGTAATCCCGATACGCTTTCTGATGCAACAGCTGCACTACAGACGGAAATGGACGAGATCCAGACGATGTTGGAAGAAATCGGAACTTCCGTCGGGAAAAGCCCGGCTGGTGATGAGAAAGCCTATTCACTGATGAACAAACAACTCAACAGTAAAACCTATTTCTTTGATATCCTGGTCTGTGATGCCGATTCCAATGTGACTCAGGTCGCTACGAAAATGGACAGCCCTTTTATTGGTCTCAATTTAAAAAGCATCAACCGCCATCCTGAACTATTTGTCGATACTCCGGCGATGGTTATCAAACCCCACACCTCCACTGATGACACCCCTTACCTCTATGCTTCAGTACCGATCAAAAACGGTGGTTGGGTAATCGCCTACATCGATCCTTATAGCTTTGGGGCCGAACTCAGTAAACTGGCCATTGGACAGAATCTCGACCTCGGCCTCATTGACACCAATGGAACCAATGTCTACACCAGCAACATGACCGAAATCGGCAAAAATATTCTGACTGACCCCATTTACAGCAGTTTTGTCGAACTGCAAACCCTGATTAAAAATAAAATGATCCCCAATGCCCAGGGCGAAGGAACCTATACCTATAATGCCGTCGGCACGAATGACCCCGTGCAAAAACAAGTAAAATGGGACACTGTTAGCGCCTTTGGCTCGGATTTGCGGATTTATGTCAATTCCGAACCTGGTACAGGTGAATCCACAACCAGCAAAGGTGACCTGCGCCAGTTTACTGACGAGGAATTATCCTGGTTGGATACCGCCAGCACCTTTATCTATAGTGAATTCACAACGCTCGAAAACCTCACCAAGGCAGCTGTGACTGCCTATCAACAATCCGGTGAAAATAGCGACGCTTTCTCCAGCGCCTTAGCCGCCATTGCCAAAGAAAGCCCAATTGCCAAAAATGTCGCCTTTGTCAATAATCAAAACCTCATTACCAACGCCTATCCCACTTATTTTAAGGGTATTTCCTTTGATCTTTATGATAAGAACATTCCAGCCATCAGCCAGCAAAAACAGCCTTTTATCACCGACCTGACCTTTGCCGATCATCAGTCTCCCTCGATGCAGCTGCTGGCCTTTGTAACCCCCGTTGAAAAGGATGGTCAGATTGCCGGATATATTGTGACCCAGGTACGCCTCTATGATTTTGCGGCCTATCTGACCAATCTGGAAAGTATCGGCAAAGATGTCAACTTCATGCTCACCAATAACGACGGAACGATTCTATACGATGGTGATCTCACTGAAATTGGCATGAACACGTTTGAAGATGACCTCTACGCTGAAGGCACCTTAAGTGACTATATTCACAATGAATATAAGCCCAATCGGGAAGGCCAGTCCCAATATGAATTCTATGGCGCCGGAATGACAGAAATCATTCCCAAGCGGGTTGTCTGGAAAACCATGACCTTTATGTGGAATGACTTTAAGCTCAGCATGAATTCGGAATGGAAACCGGTGGAATAACAAACCTGGCCATTCTTTTATACTTTACCCTGACACCTGCGCTAAAAAGCCGGTTCAAAGCAGACAGATTTTTCTTCCGCTTTGAACCGGCTTGTCTGGCGTTGGTTGTCGATCAGACTAGCTGTTGCGAATGGCTTTAACCGGATAGGCTTCAATGTAGCCGCGGTAGCCCATCGGTGCCAATTGGAATCGCGGTGCTGCTTCGGGTGCCCATTGGTAGCCGTAAACGGTTGGATCAAAGCGTTTAGCATGCTCCCAGATCACACCGATTTCGGCCATAAAATCGATATCATCATAGGGTTCACCCTGAAATACCATCATCGTGCAGGGCGGCAGCTCGATCAGCTCGTATCCTTCCGGAATGACATTGGCATAATCCAGCGGTACCTCCACCCCCTGTACATATTGGGATGTCCCTTCCCGGATCAGATGCCCGGGCAACCACATCCCGATGGGTTCGTACAAGGCTTCCTTGACACTGGTCAGCACCGACCAGATCTCACAACCAACTTCTTCACAGTAGCCAAAATACTCGGTTGCTTTGACACCCCGCTTTAACAAAAGCTTCCGGGCTGGCCGCTCAATTACCTGAACAAATACCGTTTTGGTTTCTTTTTTTTCGCTCATTCTATTCTCTCCTTTATGCATCGACTGGTAGGTATCGAAAACTTTCTGAGGCATAAACAATTTGATCGGCGGCGTCTGACGACCATATTTGCTGGGGGCCATACCAAACTCCCGGGAAAATGCCCGGGTAAAGCCTTCATGGGAGTCAAAGACAAAATCCATGGCTACATCGATGATTTTCACCTCCTCATCTCTCAAAAGAAGTGCTGCCTGCGTCAGACGCAGGGCCCTGATATAGTCAAAAGGCGGTTTTCCCGTAACCTCTTTGAACAGCCTGGCCGCATACCAGGGCGAATATCCGGCTACATTGGCCAGTTCTTTCAAGGTGATCTTGCGGTGGAGATTCGTTTCGATATACTCCTGCATCCGCTGCACCGCCTGAATAACCTGTGCCTCTTCCATTTTTCTCACCTCCTGACTTGATTATAGTCCAGAACTTCAAACCGTTCTTGACACGCCTTGCGAAACGAGCATTTTCTAGCACCCGGGTAGCCACTACCCCACCAGATGATTAAACTGGCTGTTATACAAATCAGCATAGAATGTATCCGCAGCCAACAACTCCTGATGGGTTCCTTTTTCAACAATGGTACCGTTATTCATCACCAGAATCAGATCGGCGGACTTAATCGTGGACAGCCGATGGGCAATCACAAAACTGGTTTTGCCCTTCATGCTCTGAACCATCGCTTTCTGGACTTCCAGTTCGGTTTTTGTATCAACGCTGGATGTCGCTTCGTCAAGAATCATCAGGGCCGGATTGGCCAGCATCGCCCGGGCAATGGTTAATAACTGCATTTGACCCTGGGAAACCGTTCCTTCTTCATTGGAAATCACTGTATCATAGCCCTCTGACAAGGTTCGGATAAAATGGTCACAGCGGGCCGCCTTGGCGACCGCAATGATTTCTTCACGGCTAGCATCCATTTTGCCGTAAGCAAGGTTCTCTGCAATGGTACCCTTAAAAAGCCAGGTATCCTGAAGTACCATCCCCACCATCCGCCGCAGCCCACTTTTTGACAGTTTCTTGACATCAATGCCATCGACTGAGATGGTTCCGCCTTCCAGCTCATAAAAGCGCATCAACAGATTAACCAACGTGGTCTTACCGGCACCAGTGGGCCCGACAATGGCCACCATCTCATTGGGTCTGACGGTAAAGCTGACATCCTGCATCAGCAATTGCCCGGGTTTATAACCAAAGCGGACATGTTCAAAGGCCACCGCCCCGTCTGGCGCTGTGATCGCTATGGGGTTGCTGGTTTCCGGCAGCTCTTCGGCTTCGTCCAGAAATTCAAAAACCCGCTCGGCTGAGGCCAGCGCCGCCTGCATTGAATTGATAAAATAAGATGCCTGGGTAATCGGATCGGCAATCTGGTTAACATACTGCAAAAAAGCCTGCACGGTTCCAATGGTCATACTGCCGTTAATGGCAAAGATCCCGCCAACAATGGCCGTCACCACAAAACTGAGTTGTGTCAGAAAACGGATCGCCGGATAGATGGCATAGATCACAAATTGTGATTTTTTGTTGGCCTGATACTGTCGTTCACTTAACTCCCGTTCGGTTTGCGTGACCATATCCTGCTGGTTAAAGCTTTTGATAATCAGATTGCCGGTATAATATTCTTCGATTTTTCCGTTAAGTTCCCCTAACACCTTCTGGTTTTCAGCGAAAATTGCCAATGTTTTTTGGGAAATCGCTTTGGTGGCAAAAACGCTAAACGACATCGTCGCAATGATGATCACCGCCATAATCGGGCTGAGTGCAAACATAATCACTACACTGAAAACCAGGTTGCAAAGGGCATTGGCAAACTGTAAGGCCCCTGTTTTTAAGATCTCAGCAATCTTATCGGGATCATTGGTGGTGCGGCTTAATATTTCGCCGGTTTCATTGGCATCGTAATAATGAAGCGGCAACCGGGTAATTTTTTCGCTTATTTTCTCCCGCATCGATAAGGCCAGCTTTTCTCCGACACTGGCCATGGTATACTCCTGAACAAAGGCCACCGCTGCCCCAATCAGATAGGCCAGCGCCAACAAGAGCAGCGGCAACCCGACAATTTTTGCCAGCTGTTCATAACTGCCACCCAGGCCATTTGCACGAATGGCCTGAATCAGCTGATCCAGGGCTTTGCCCATGATGATCGGGGTAACAGCAAAGAGTCCGCTGCTGACTACTGCCGCCAGCAAAATGATCAGCAAGGCCCATTTTTGTTGCAGCAACAACCCCATCAAGCGTTTTCCCGCCAGCTTGGTATTTTTCGGAATATCTTCCATTTCCGGTTTTACTTCGGGATTAAACGCCTGCTTCTTTTGCTGTTGTGGTTTTTTTCGCCGTTTCCTCATAAACTGCCGACCTCCTTTTCGCACAGCTGCGATGCCACAATTTCCTGATAGACCAGGCAAGTATTGATCAGTTCAGCATGCCGACCAATACCAGCCATCCGACCGGCCTCCAGCACGATAATCTGGTCAGCATCAATAATCGTGCTGACCCGCTGGGCGACGATCACCACCGCTGCCGAAGCCATCTCTTTTTTTAAGGCTTGTCTCAGCGCCGCATCGGTTTTAAAATCGAGTGCCGAAAAACTGTCGTCAAAAATATAAACCGGGGCTTTTTTTACCAGCGCCCGGGCAATGCATAACCGCTGCTTCTGGCCGCCGGAAAAATTGGTGCCACCCTGGGCCACCGATCGCTGGTAGCCTTCGGCAGTCTCCATAATAAAGTCATGGGCCTGGGCGGTTTGGGCCGCCTGTTCCAGTTCCTGCTGAGTGGCCTGACTGTTTCCCATCCGCAGATTATCGGCAATGGTGCCACTAAAAAGGAGCGCTTTTTGGGGTACATAACTGATGTTTTCCCGCAGCTCATGTTGAGAAATCTGGCGGATATCCACCCCTTCGAGTGTGATGGTGCCGCTGGCGACATCATAAAGACGCAGCATCAGACTGGCAATGGTACTTTTGCCCGAACCGGTGCCACCGATAATGGCCGTGGTTTTTCCCTGCTCACAGGCAAAACTGATTTCCTTAAGAACCGCCTCCTCGGCACCCCGATAGGAAAAACTAACCTGATCAAAAACAATTTTGAAGGGATCAGCCGGATTTCTTCTGGATTGCGGTACGGTCACATCGTTTATTTCCGGAATCGTATCCAATACCTCCTGGGTACGATCAAGGCAAGCCTTCATTTTAGGCAACATAACCATAACCATCGACGACATAATCAGAGCGATCAGCAAAAGAATGGTATATTCTGAGACGGCGGTAATGCCGCCAACCTGTATTTCGCCATTGAGCACCAAAAAGCTGCCAAACCATAACACCGCTACCAGACTGATTCCCACAACTGACCAGATCAGCGGACTGAATACCGCAAAGGTCTTATTCAGTTTAATCACGTTATTGGCGTAATTTAAAAAGGCCGCATTGGTTCGATTTCTCTCAAATTCGGAATTATCAAAGGCCCGGATGACCCGCACCCCGGTAATCGCTTCGCCCATGATCCGGTTAATGCTATCCAGTCGCATTTGGATGGTTTTGGAGATCGGACTGGCCTTGATAAAAATCACATAGATACCCAACATGAAAACAACCATGGCCAAAATCGGAATCGCTACCAATTTGGGGCTCACGGCGATCGTCATAATAATCGCCGTCACCGCAATAATCGGTGCCGGCAAAACCATTTGGGCCAGCATAATCACCGTCTGTTGGATCACCGTGATATCGCCAGTTGCCCGGGTAATCATTGAAGCGGTACTGAAGTGATTAAAGTCACGGATTGATAAAATCTGGGTTTTGTCAAAAATCCGATCCCGCAGGTATTTTCCTGAAAGGGCGGCTAAATCGGCACTCATATAGCTGGCCCATAAGGAAATCAGGGCTGATAACCCAACCGCTGCCAGCATCTGCAAGCCCAATCGCACAATTGCCATCAGATCATTTTTGAGAATCCCATCATCAATCATTTTGGCCGCAAAATAGGGCACCGCCAGCATACTAAAGGACTGGATTACCGTGGCCAGTATGATTAAAAACAACAGCGCTTTTTTTGTTTTTAAAAATTTAATCAAATATGTCATCTTTCTGCCCTCCGAAGTTGTTGTGAATCGTTATGTCGGTGTATTCTTGCTTTTTACGAGATTCGACAATTGTTAGACCTGGTTTCTTAGGTTTTAATCACGAACAGAGAATCAGCCTTGCTTTTTTTCACCTTTCGTATAGCAGGCATCACTTTTTTCCCTGGCTAGTTTCAACAGATAGGCCATTTTGTCATCGGTATCGGTGCCAGGTTCGGGAATATGCACGGCCATTTTGAGGTTGGAATGATCCGCTACATCAAAATTGCTAATTTCAAAATCCAGGCGGCCAACAATGGGATGTATCAATTGTTTATAGAGTTCGCCATTATTTTTTATCTCATGGAGTGGCCACCAGCAATTGAAATCGGTACTTGCGGCTTTGAGGTCCTCAACAAACTGTTTAAACCAGGGATCATCAACAAATTTTCCGCAGCTTGCTCGGAAGCGTCCCACCATCCCTTTGGCATGGTGTTCCCAGTCGACAAACATGGTTTTATATTTTGCATCGGTAAACATGGCCCAGACGATGTTTCGCTCAAGCTCATTCATCTCCTCAAAATCACCAAAGATTGTGCCAGCCGCATCGTTCCAACCGATGACATTCCATTGCTGGTCGGTGATCAACGACGGACAATGGCAAAGACTATCCAGAACATGTTGCAATGCCGGACTGATCAGATGCTGACGTTTGGAACTTTCCGACGGAAGAGGCTGGTTGGATAGGCGGTAAAGATAAGTTCGCTCTTCCTCATTAAGCTGCAATACCCGGGTCAGGCTCTCCACCACCGAAGTCGACACCTGAATGGGTCGCCCCTGCTCAAGCCAGGTATACCAGGTTAAACTGATCCCCGCCATTTGCGCCACTTCTTCTCTTCTTAATCCCGGTGTCCGCCGCCGTGCAAGCGCTTCAAGCTCAAGTCCCTCTGGTGTCATGCTTTGTCTGCGCTTTTTTAGAAAATCACCCAGTTCTCTGTTTCGCTGTTCACCATCCATTTCCCTGCTCCTTCCTGTTAGTATTGATACTAGTATAATCACTCTTCTGGTAACATGATCGCATTTATTGTATTCTGATTAAAAAGTTATTATTGGAGGCAAATCATGAACTACCAAACCCTTAAACTGGTCAGTTTTTCACCGACCGGTACCACCGAAAAAATTCTGAATGCCATTGCCCAAGGTTTTAATCCCGGCGATTTGATCACGATCGATATCACCCGACCGAAACAACGGAGCCAACCCCTTCTACTCGCCACTGATGACATCCTGCTCATCGGCGTCCCCGTTTACATGGGGCGTGTCCCGGAAGTGATTGGCCCCTGGTTAAAAACGCTTCATGCCACAAACACGCCGACGATTTGTGTGGTAGTCTATGGCAATCGCGTCTATGATGATGCCTTGCTGGAACTGCGGGACATCATCATCGGCAATGGTTGTCTGCCCATTGCCGCCGGAGCTTTTATTGGCGAACACTCTTTTTCAAGTTCCGAAACACCCATTGCCGCCGACCGACCCAATCCAAGTGATCTGGCGCTGGCCGAAAGCTTTGGTCGAAAAATTAAGGATAAGCTGCTTACACACCCAAACCCTGACCGCAATTGCCTGATCTCGCCCCCGGGCCAGATACCCTATCGTGGCGAAACGACCCTTTGGGATGTTGATTTTATCGCTGTCAGCCCTGCCTGTAACAACTGTCAACGCTGCTCAAGCATCTGTCCCACCGCTGTCATTAATCCCCAGGATAGCCGTCAGATTGATCATAAAAAATGCATCACCTGCTGCGCCTGTATTAAAAAATGTCCCACCCAAGCCCGATCAATTAAGCCGGGGCCGGTTCATGACGCTGCTAACCGGCTTCACACTAATTTCAAAGCTCCCAAGCAACCAGAACTTTTTTATTAGCAGCAGCATCGCTTTCACCCTTGTTCGTATCGACTGGTGTCCGCTGACAACCGTTGCCCTTTCTGACAAATGCCCAAATGACCTATTTGTCGCCTAAGCCGCTACCGTAAAACCCTGAATCACTAAAAACTAGTCCAGTTCAAACAGTAATGGTGTGTGATCCTGTCGTGGCCCTGAATCAATCATTTCCGATTTGACAATGCGGTTAGCAATCCGATCACTGACCAACCAGTAATCAATCCGCCAGCCCGAATTGTTGACTTTGCTGGTCTTAACCCGTTGCGCCCACCAGGAATAAACGCCGGTCACATCGCCATGCAAAAAACGAAAGCTATCGGTAAAACCTCTGGCCAGGAGCTGGCTGAAACCCTGCCGTTCCTCATCGGTAAAGCCAGCGGAGCGGCGGTTATTTTCCGGATGGGCCAAATCGATTTCCTGATGGGCGACATTAAAATCACCGGTCGCAATGACCGGTTTTTTCTGATCCAGAGCAGCCAAATAATCGGCGTACTTCTGGTCCCAGATTTGACGATCAGCCAGACGATTCAGGCCATCTCCAGCGTTTGGGGTATAAACCTGGGTCAGATAAAAATCATCAAATTCCAGGGTGATGATCCGACCCTCTGCATCCATGGTACCTGGTGCGCCAATGACTGGCCTTGTAACAGCTGGGGTCAGATCTTTCTGGTATAAAAACATGGTTCCGGCATAGCCCTTACGGGCTGGTTGGACGGAACTGCTCCAGACGATTTCATAATCTGAGAACCGGTCACTCAGAATTTCAAAGTGTCTTTTCGTTGGCCCCTTATCCGACAGTTTTGTTTCCTGAATGGCAATCACCTGGGGCTGATGTGTGGCGATCCTTTCCAATACCTGCTGCGATAATTGCGCCCGGGGTGACTCTCCGGTTAATGCCGCATTTAATGAATCAATATTCCATGATATAAACTTCACGCTTTTTCTCCTCGTATCCTAGCTTAAAAAATTCTTTCATTGCCGAAATTGCTTGTTTTTTCTTTATAATTTATGTCTCATCATCTCATAATATCGCTGTTGAAACAATAATTTTTCTTAATCGCTACGCCAGTTTCTTTTCTCAGGGCGTCTCTTTTCTCAAAAAAAGATTGCTTAATAAATATCGTTATGATATTATTTTGATATCATATTGAAAGAAGGTATTTATTATGGACGAGAAAATTCTCCATGGCAAAAAGCATGGTATGCTGGTATTCCTGATCTCGCTGCTCATTTATGCCGCAGCCCTTGTCGGTCTTATCGCCACAATTGCCACTGACGGTAGTGGCATTGTGATTGTTATTTGTCTTATTTTGCTTTGCACCACCTGGCTGCTCTGGCCGGGGCTGAAAGTACTTAAACCTCAGGAAGCTCTGGTGCTGACCCTTTTTGGTCATTATGTCGGTACCATCCGGGAACCGGGATTTTATTTTGTCAATCCATTCTGTAGCGCCGTTAATCCGGCAGCCAAAACCCGTTTAATCCAAAGCGGTGATGTGAAGGGGGATAAAGATGCGGCAGCGGCCGAACCCGCCTCACGTAAAATTTCCTTAAAAATTATGACCCTTAATAATAGTCGCCAGAAAATCAATGATTGTCTTGGTAACCCCATCGATATCGGCATTGCCGTTACCTGGCGCATTACCGACACCGCCAAGGCTGTCTTTAATGTTGACAATTACAAAGAATACTTATCCCTGCAGTGCGACAGCGCCCTGCGAAACATTGTGCGACTTTATCCCTACGATGTGACCACCAATGTCGATACCACCGGCGACGGGATTGCCGACGAGGGCAGCCTGCGCGGTTCCAGTGAAACCGTGGCTAAACGAATCAAAGAAGAAATTCAGAGTCGGGTCGATGAAGCCGGGATTGAAGTGGTGGATGCCCGCATCACCTTCCTAGCCTATGCCCCCGAAATTGCCGCCGTCATGCTGCAAAGACAACAGGCCTCAGCCATTATTGATGCCCGTAAAATGATTGTTGATGGTGCTGTCGGAATGGTGGAAATGGCTTTGGCCCGTCTGAATGAAAATGAAGTGGTGGTGCTTGATGAAGAACGGAAAGCCGCCATGGTGTCAAACCTCTTAGTCGTTTTGTGCGGTAATCATGATGCCCAGCCGATTATAAATTCAGGCAGTCTTTATTAGGATCATGGCCGATAACAAAAAAAAACAGATCCCCCTCCGACTTTCCCCAAAACTTTATGATGCCATCGCCGCCTGGGCCGAGGATGATTTTCGATCCGTTAATGGCCAAATCGAATACCTCTTATCCGAATGCGTACGGCAACGGAAAAAAAACGGGAAATATGTCTCGGATGAAATAGACATCCCGCCCGAATTGGATATTTAAAAACAATCAATGCTGCTGTCGGGAATTGAGAAATATAGGCATCAATCGGGTTGATCTCATCAATTTTAGTCGTGGTGGTTCACTTACTCTACTATTAATTTAAACAACCCATTTCGTTCTCCGTTTCTTTACTTAAACCACATCATGATCATTTTGGGGCGGGAAATCATGGGCTAACAGATCGACGAAGCTATACTGCTTCTCGCCCTGAATCAACTCTCTTTTGAGGACGACCTGATTTTCGCTGATGATTTTAATCGCAGTCTCCGTGGATTCCAGAAACCCCCTGGCCTGATTGGTAGGAATCACCACTGGCATCCGGTCATGAACTTCCGCCACCAGTTTTACCGGTGGCTTTGTCATAATCAGAAATTCATCAGGCCCCTCTTCCTGCCCATGAAAAAAGCCTCCAAGATACATCAGCCCGTCAGCACCACTAAAGCGGAATTTCTCTTTTTTCGCATTCCATTCATAAAACCCCACCGCCGGAATCAGACAGCGACGCTTTAGAAAATCATCCCGAAAAACGGCTTTTTCCAGCACCGTTTCGGAACGGGCATTAATCAACAACGTCTTTTTTTGATAATGCCAATTATACCCCCATTTAAGAAGCCTAAGCGCAATTCCCTGCTGATCCGGCCCGGACACATAAACCGGGGCCAGATCGGTTGGGTAAATATCCCCTTTTCTAATGGTTACATGATATTTTTTATTGACTTCTTCAACAATCGCCTTAATCGCTTTTTCTTCTTTGTCAGAATAAAGAATATAACGTCCACACATTTTTACACCTCGCTTTTTATAACTGGTTGTAATTTCGCCTGTAAAAAGGAATACTGCTATCGACTGCTGCGCCCTTTACTCACTGCTTCTCAGATTATTTTACAATCTCCAAAAATGCGGCTTCATATGGTGCCCGCTTTTCTGATTGCAAGGCATTATCCAGCCGCAGCAGGACATTGCCGATCTGATAGGTCGTTCCTGCTGCATCAGAAAAAACCGTTAAATAATCGTAGCGCTGTTTCGCTACCGCATAGTCCTGATAAACTTCCACCGATCCACCGATGGGTTCAATCTGATTTTCCACCTGCTCAATGGAGGTATCTTCAAAGCGTGCGGCCTGGGCTAATTGGAGATTTGGCTGTTTTAATAAACCCGTTGCATAATCAGGATCGGTATATACCACCACTTGCCCAATCGGTTGTCCCATTGCTTTTAGCTGCTCGATGATTTCCTGCGGTGACAGGGTGCAAAACAATTGCGCATCCTGTTGTTCTTTTGCTTTTTGTTTTTTTGCCGCTGCAATCAAACTTTCAAAGCTAAACTGCTCGGTCTTTTGATAACGGCTATCATAGGTGGTTTTACCTTCTTCGGAATCTGAAAAAAGATATAAGGTTTCATCCGCTACTTTAAACCGGATCTTCCGCTTTGGTGTATCCACGTCATCTAAAAATAACTCCAGATAGTTTTTATGAATACCACCGATCTGCCACTGACCTTCCGAAACCATCAGTTTTCCATCATAACCATTATAAAAAGTGACAGACCCATTTTCGCTAAAAGCATAGCCCGTCATTGCTGTATCATTTAAATCCCCCTCACTGGGCACTAATTCCCAATTACCAACGAGTACTGCTTTATTTTCGGCACAGCCCGAAAGTACCAACAATGAGCTAACCAGAAACAGAAGTATCACTAACCCCTTAATACCTGTTCGTGTCTGCATCTTTCTTATATTTATTTCCCCCATTTGGAAAAAGGAATCCTTTTTCATGCTTTTCTTCATACTATCCTACCACCTTAAAACACCTTTGATAATTCTTCCAGATAGACCAAATTTAAATCATTTTTTGCAACGCTCATCATCTTATTCTGTTTGCTTTCTTCTGTATAATGATTCAGTAAATCAACGGTCATCCTGCTTGCCAAGCTCAGGGTCATCGTTCACATTTTTATTCTTGATTCCAGCTTCGGTCTTACGCTTCTTTTGTTTATTTTCACTAAGTATCTGATTCTCTGCCACTCTGAATGCAACGATTTTTTGGATCAGATCAAAGGGGATTGGCTGATTGAGAGGAAATTGAACTGATCCTTTGGCACTTTTATATTTTGATAAATCTTGCTTGAATTTTTCGATACCCGATGGGGCGGGATAAAATCCGATATGGTTTTTATATGCCGCAAAATGAACCAGATTGCCGCCCAGATAAAAAGTCGGCATCTGATAACTGATTTTTTCTTCCGCTTCGGGCGCCGCTTCTTTAATAACTTGCCGTATCTCCTGAAGGATTTCCTGAATTTCTGCCGGGAATTGCCCAATATAGGTATCAATGGAGTTAATATTGTCTTTTTTAATCATTGCTACTTTATTCCTTTCGACTTTAGTATAAGTGTACCAATCACCATCACAATTTACCACTATTTTTATGTTTTACTTGACCTGTCTGAGGCATGGTGATAAATTCTAAATATAAAATTATCGGTAATTGGGAAAAAACCGGATTGGACATCCTGCTTCTGCACCTATTCCTGCTACGATTGCCAGAAAATATTGGAGGTTCCCCATGGAATGGAGTCTATCTTTTGAACAGGACCATGAACCAACCCTGGCTGAGATGATCAGTTTTGTCAAGAATCCGCTCTGGGTTGATTTACAAAGCTTTATTGAAACCACCTATCATATCCAACCGGTCATGAATTACAGCCGTTGCTCCGCCCAGCGCGGCTGGAATCTGAAGTACCGCAAAAGCAGCAAATCCCTTTGTGTTCTTTACCCTATGGATGGCTACTTTATTGCCCTGGTCGTAATTGGAAACAAAGAGCTTAACGAAATGGAAGCCTACCTTCCTCAGAGCAGTCCAGAAATTCAGGCCCTGTTTAAACGAACCTCCTTTGCTGCTGGCGGCCGCTGGCTGATGATCCCGGTTACCTCGGAACGGATTCTTGACGATGTCAAAAACCTGATTCAAATCCGGGTTCGACCCAAATAGTAACGAGCTTATTACTGGATTCTGACAGGCTTTATTCGCACTAAAGGGGCAATCTAGACGCTCGACCAGAAAGGTATAAATTTTCAAAGGAGAATCAAATGAAAATAAATGCAAATGGACGTGAAATAAGAATCCTCGGTTTTGGTACTGATGATGAAAATTAAGCCTAACCGATATTGCGATATACAAAAGTGATGATCCAACTGCAGTAATTGCCAATTGGATGAGAAATAGGGATACGCTTGAATTTCTTGGTTTATGGGAATCTTTTCATAATCCAGATTTTAAACCCCTCGAATTCGAGGGGTTTAGAAGACAGGCGGGATTAAATGCTTTTACAATATCACCCAAGAAATGGATCGAAAGCGTTAATGCAATCGGCATAACTAGCAAATCCGGGAGATACGGCGGAACTTATGCCCATTCAGACATTGCCTTTGAATTTGCATCATGGATATCCCCTGAATTTTACTATACCTCAATCATCTGATTATACCTTAGAAACAATGAATCGTGGGACTATTATAAAATTTGATGGCAATATTGAAGTACCTTCTGAATTTGATATGACACAACTGATAGGACAATTCAAGGGCATGATTAGTCAAGAAATTTCATCAAAAATGTCCGATGGTGAAGCGGAAGTATTTGTAAACTTTTTTGAAATATGCAATCCAAAAATTCCGATTATTAGTCAATTCGACACTGGTGACGTTATTTCATTAATAGAATCAGAAAACCTTTTAGTTCAATACCCTGATATTGAAGATTATGAGATCAACTTCAACTATACTACCAAAGGAAATACTCCATAAGAATGAAATTAATTAAAACAGACCGTGATTAGAAATTGACAAACAATAACTCGCGAGTTATTATAATATAAACTGGGGGTGTGAGGTTTGCACAAAATACTTTTTTATAAAGACCCAAAAGGCAATGAGCCAGTATTGGATTTTATCAGAGAATTAAGCAAAAAAAACGATAAGGACAGCCGTGTTAATCTCAATAAGATCAATGATTACATCCAAATGCTCAGTAAATACGGTACAAAGATCGGCGAGCCATACATCAAGCATTTAGAGGGCGAAATTTGGGAGATCAGGCCCTTAAGAAATAGAATCTTCTTCGTCGCCTGGGTAGATGGTAGTTATGTATTGCTACACCAATTTATAAAGAAATCACAAAAGACCCCTAAACGAGAAATCGAACAAGCCAAACGAGAATTGGCATTCTTAAAAGAAAGTGGTGAAAATAATGAATAATAAAGCAATTGGTAGTAGCTGGACCGATGTCAGAAAAGAAATTTTTACACCTGAAGAAATTCTGGAATCAGATTTAAGGGTTGCTCTCATGGGTGAAATCATTAAAGCACGCCATGATAAAGGGATTAGCCAGAAAAAGCTTGAAGAATTAAGTGGTGTCAGACAGCCAGTGATTGCCAGAATGGAAAGAGGTTCTACCGATCCCAAATTAACAACAGTCCTGAAAATTTTGGAACCGTTAGGAATGACTTTGACGATTGTGCCCATAAAGGAAAAACGCATGCGTCTTAAACCGCCGTTTGAACTCAATCTTTCTAAAAATGGCGGTAAACATCCTATAAAAAGAGGCTAGCCAATGAGCCTAAAGTTTTGAAAGAATGGACGCATTAATCAAGAGTCTTTAGGGGTCAAAAAATCTCTTTGGGGTAACCTTAGGGGTCAACCCTGCAAAGAGTATAAAAAAACAGCCACAAACGGCTGTATTATTCGATTTCTTTATTAATTTCAAATGGCGGAGAGAGAGGGATTCGAATTGTCATCAGCCCATAAAATCCAATAAAATCGTATACAATCATTTATCAAGCAATCGCATAAAACAGGGATTTCTTTCTATTTTTGTATAATTATGTAAAATCTAATTAATTCGTAGTAAGGGTCACGGTAAGGGTCAAAAAACGAGGTGTTCTGAACCGCATTTTCACTTCTATCAGCTTCCGTTTTTTCCTATAATTGGTCCTGCTGTTTAAATCAGAATCAGTGATCCCAGCCTTGAAAAACCAGGCAGTCCGGAAGTTGGAGTCCGGGTTCTCGGAGACCAACTCCACCTCGAACCTAATGGATCTCTGCTCATGGAGCCACATGAGTTCTATGATTAATCTTTTTCAAATAGCATCTTATTTTTATTGTGGATACCGGTATACACATAAAAACGCTCAAGAAAAACGTAGAGAAGTCACTGACGAATACTAGTGGCAAGGGGCGAAATGATCGCACTAACATAAAATAATGCTACTATGCTTTGTTTGTTATTAAATACATTTTCAAAACTGAAGTTTACTTTCTAAATGTTTCAGTATAGGATTGTGACGTTCTCGTAATCGTATTATCGACATTAAGCTGGTAAATATCGCTTACAGCAAGTGGCACTTTTTGCCAATTTGAATTCCCAGAACTTGGCGGCTTATAATAATTCTGTTCGTATGCTTCAAAAGTGCCACTTTTACAATCTTGTGCAACGTAAATAATACGATATCTGTATTCATAGTATTTTGAACCCAACCATAACAAGCCACATTCTTCATACGGATTCCCATTTATTTTCAAGCCAGGTAACGTTGATGTTCTTTTTAAGCTATACCAGTCCCCTTTAATTTTATTTAAAAATTCATTTGCGCTTACAAATGGATAATCAACATTTCCAGGTGCTTTAGAACCTGCAGGGAGAATTTCAATACAAATCCCTTCCAGTCGATAACCAAAGCCTTCTGTCCCAGCTGATTCACCATTTTTGGCCCAATCCAACCATCCATAATTTTGAGCATGCACCTTGTAGTAAATATCAAATTGATCGGCATCGGCTCCTGTCAATCTGATCTGAATCGCTTCCAAGCGATATCCCATTCCTTCAGTACCGGAAAAACCATTCGATGTGGTCCAACCTTTGGCAGTGTCGGTTTCCCAACCGATGTTCTGGATATGCGTCTGATACTCAATCCCAAGATCACAACCCGTTTTATCCAGAGCTATACGAATGCCTTCCAGCCGAAGACTTCTGCCTTCTGTGCCTGACATCTCACCCTGCGGCGAATACGCCTGCCAGCCGACGTTCTGGACATGGGTGCAATAGCTCACACTCGGTGTGGCATCAGCCCATACAGCAGTTGGTACCAAATAAAGCATTGGCAGTACCATCAGGTAAACCAACAGTCTCTCCATCCCTCTTCTCACAAATCTGACCTCCTTTTCATTTTTTCTCTAATAACGATTTACCCCCGATTGTGCTCGTTAAGCAAAAGCAACTACTTATTTCATTTATCAACTTTCATTAATTTATTTTCTTGTATCACGCAAACCAACTATCATAGCGCAAGGCGGTCATAGTTGGCGGTGCGACGCCAGCGGAGGCCGGTCGCCCCGGAGCCCCACGAACCCCAACGTATAAGCAAACCGCTCGCTCTGACCGGCCGAGTTAATGGCAACTGTAGAAGGCGATCCAGGAGAGGTAACCTGTTTCAATACCTCTTAACTTATGCTTTATAATCTGGATTACTTTGTAACCAACCACCGTTTGTATCAACTGTTGTATCGCCGTCACCATCTACCCAAATAGTTCTACCATCTGGCAAAAGGCGTTCATATGGCGTTACATAGTGTTCATTGGGATTTTCAATAAAATCGACGTTATCGACCATGAGAAAATTATTAACTGTATCAATAAGACCGTCTACCATTCCATCAAGTTCATCTACTATTCCATCATAAACATCATTATCAGCTACGGGCAATCCATCAACTGTACCTTCAAGACTCTCTCCTATTCCATCGCAAGCATCGACTATACCAATTGCAAGAACACCTACTGCAACAGTTTTAAGCATTTCTGTTCCTACTTTGACAGCAGTATCGGTATCACCACCAATTATGGCATCTGTTGTTCTCAGTCCATTTTCAACGAACTTTACCAAGCCATTTCCTATACCCTCTAGATATGAACCGCCACTTTAACAACTTTATCAAACCCATTGGACTGCATATATATATCCTTTTTAATCGTTCCATAAACTGTTTCTGCAACACCTTCTGTAACACTACCCAACATTTCACCTGTGCGTTCAGTGACATTACATGCACCCTCGCCAATTTCACGCAAGAAGTCACTATCTATAACTTCTCCTGCAAGATATACCGGCGCACCTATTACTAGACCTGCTACACTTCCTGCCAGTTTTCCAATATCCTTTATAAAACCCATTATAATGCCTCCTTTAAATTCATCTCTGTGATTATATTTCGCTTGTTCAGTTTACTTTGCCGCATCAGTGTAAGTAATCCCAGTACGGGATGGGCGAGGTAGTTGGCGATACGCCGCCAATGAAACACAGGGGGTACCCCGTTCGAACCCAGTCGTATTGGCAACTTGTTTGTTGCAAAGGAAAAATCGTTGCTCGCTAGCTTATGGTTTCTAAAAAACTAACGGTGACCAATCGATGTTTGATTTGATGGAATATTTATTAAAAATCCCATAGGCTTCTGATTTTGTAAGATATTTTATCAATTTTTCATTTTTTTCTCTCAGCGAATATACCTCACCATTGGAAGTATCCAAGTGTACCGCCTCTATGAAGTTCAAATCATAACCATTAATCTTATAATAACTCCATCCATGATAAGCTGCTCCACCTGATCCAAAATCGATAATATAATTGTTGGCATCCAGGTAATATCTACCTCTAATTTGCGCATCACGTCCTAAAACTATAGTAGGCGTACCGTTCGTGATCTGATAAATAAGTGATACCTGTTGATCAAGCTCACCTGAATATGGAAACTTTGTAAATGTTTGTGGCTTTACCGGCCTGCCTATTATTAATTCGGGTATTCCATCATTTGATAAATCTTCATAGTAATAATACAATTGACCAATATATTGATTTTTCCAATTTAATTCTTCTATATCCGATGCAATCGACGGATACAATGATAGCGGATTTTCATAAAACGGTTCTGCTTTATCTACCACGCCACTTGGCGCACCTGTCCCAGCCGGAACGACGACGATATTAATCGCTTCAAGCCGATAACCGTAACCAGCCGTCCCAGCTGATTCTCCATTTTTGGCCCAACCCAGCCAACCCATGTTTTGAGCATGAACCTGGTAATAAACATCAAATTTTGAAGCATCTGAACCGGTTAATTTAATTTGAATGGCCTCCAAGCGATATGAAAGACCCTCCGTCCCGCTCATGGTTCCATTTGACTTCCAACCTCTTTCCGTATCGGCTTCCCAGCCAATATTCTGAATGTGGGTCTGGTAATTGATCCCGAGATCATAGCCTTGGGTATCCAACTTCACTTCAATTCCCTCTAAACGAAGCCCCTTAGCTGATGTGCCACTCATCGTGCCATCTTTTTCCCAACCCTGCCACCCCTCATTCTGCACGTGGGTGCGATAAGACACACTTGGATTTGATGCTGCTGTCACGCTGACTGGGATCATCCCAACAATAAGTAATAGTGCTAAAAAATAATACCGTCATTTTTTGAATACTTTTACTCACAAATTCATCCTCCTTCTCAACTCCTGATTTTTTTATTTTATCAACAGAATACTTTGCATCATGTTTTTTTAACAGTGTTTCATATTTCATTAACTTTAAGATGACTTTAATTCAACAGTAACAATCTTTAAAAATCTTGTCAATATGTGGCAACTTGTGTGACATGACTTAATTTGAAATAAAAAAAAACCGGCGTGAAGCACGGGTGCAGTAATAGTAGCGATAGCGACGCCAGCGCACAGGCCGGCGCAGTAACAGCGGCCACGAACAAAAGCCACGGCTTGTGGCCGGCGGTGCTTGAACCACGCAGTTAAGGGGCGGCCGGGGGTAGTTGGCGGTGCGCTGCTAGCGAAGGCCAGCCGCCCCGAATCCCAAGGTGAACCCAAACGTAATGGCAAGCCGGTGGTGTGATTTAAGAAGCTTAAAGTCCGGTTGTCTAAAAATAGACTAACCCCAAAATACATTTTTTTCAATATATCTATGATCAGTCTCGTTAACCTGTTATACTATTCCCGAAAGGAGTGAATTACAAATGAACAAATATGCTACCACTGCATTAAAAGCTGCCGAATTGATCAGTAGCGGCCTTGATCCCAGAAGCGCCTGGGAAAAAGCCAGCTGCCTCTATTTTGAAGCTGGCAGCTCTAGTCAGAAAAAGGGTTGTCCCAAGAACGCTTTTTTAGGTTTGTATGGAATTAATCCCACCGGAAAAAACGCCACCTATGCAATAACCGCTTTAAACTATTTGAAACACAATCCTCGTGAAACATCGGTTGAACGGTTGTGGGAAATTGCCAATAACGGCAGCAGAATCAAGCACAATTCACAGATGAATGTCGTTTTGGCACTTTGGCAAGCTGGGTATATCAGGTAATTTTAACATCGGTTTCCTTATTACGTTTTATATGACCCGGAAAAACGAGTTAAAGTGAACTTCTAGTACAAAGTCGAATGCAGCTAAGTAAAAGTATACTTCGTGTGGTTCTGTTTGAGCGACGGTTCTAAACAACGTTGAATCCACAGTCATCCCACTCACAACATTGATGTGTATCACACCCAACAACATTTTATGAATATTTATAAAAATTATCAAAATCAATTTAATAGTATATTAATTTCAAAAATCTGGCGAAAGTACTTATTATGGTGAATATCTATGTATACCTATGAACAAATAGAAGAATTGTTAAAAAGCATTGTTGATGATCTTAATAACAAGGTTTTTAATCTAATAGATAATTTTTTAGAGTTATATCCTGAAAAGCGCAATTCCTTAAATCCTGCCTTTCCTTTTCCTAAAAAAATAAAGGTGGGTGTTTTAAAAAAATTTCTGGTCGTCGAATATTGCGGGCCCGAAGATCCATTAGACAGTAAAATTGAAGCAGAAGCCTATTTTAATCCTGAAGCCAGCATTTTGGACTTCATTGGTGTTGACTTAGGTAAAGCAAATATTCTGTCTCTTCCAGTAAACCAACCTGTTGAAAACTTTTCATTCTTTTTGGGGAAATCTATCAGTTATTTGTGCGACTACTTATATGACTTTACCCAGCTTCCATCTGAATACATAGTTATGAATGGGTTATTCAATTTTGAACCGTTAAATAACGAAACAACATATATCTCTAACATTTCATTTTTTTGGTCAAATAATGAAGATCGACTTATGTTGAAGCATATTGATTTTATGGAAATTATACCACTTTTAGAAGACGGCATTGGTTATCACACTGAAGAAAGCTATAAAAAATTAGCCGAATTTTTAATTTTTAATAATGTACCGCAATATCGAGTGCAATTGCATAGAGCTCTGAATGAATTTATTGAATTAATTAGCTTGGATGCTACAAAAGAAGTTGATATTACAAACTTCTTAGAAGCAAACCCTGAGATACTACAATATTCCTTTGGTACAAATAAGTTGAACCCCCAAATTTTATTGGAGTGGCAGTATGATTGTGAAATGCATGATTTAAAACCTGATTTTATGCCTGTGCGCATGGATGGTTTTTGTGATATATTCGAATTTAAATTACCACATCTAAATTCAAAGAGTTTCGTTGGTTCAAATGTGCGGCAGCATCCTTCATACTCAATAGATGAAGCGATTGCACAATTGAATTGTTACCATGAATGGTGTTCACAACTAGTGAATACAGAGTGGTTAGAAAAAAATAAGGGAATAAAAATTCTTAATCCACAAAGATATTTAATTATGGGGCATAGTAAGGATTTTACTCCCGAACAACGAAGGAAATTGCGTGAACAGAGAAATGTGACAATATTTACATATGATGAATTCATTGAATTAGCTCGATTTCAAATCTATCGTTTTAGATAGAAAATTGTGAAATTTATTGCTGTCAATAAAACCTGTAATCGGGAACGAACTTTAACGCAAAAAAGCAAATGGCCATGTCGAGGCGGATGCCGATACATGGCTGGGAGAAGCTTTCTTAATTTTTATGGTGAAGTGGAGACGGTGGCTTGGAAGAGGGCCTCCCTTAGGGATTCCTGGCTGACGACGGAGCAAAAAGACGACGGCAAACAGGCTATTCCTAATTACACAACGAACCCAGTGTTGTCCGTCAAATTAAAAG